>DXFC01000239.1 GCA_019114645.1 Candidatus Halomonas stercoripullorum | reverse complement strand
GGGCGCAAAAGAAGCGCCTGCCGAGTGTTCAATGCCTTGGTCGACCGGCAGCAGACTGAGATAGCCGGTACCGGCCAGGCGGCCATGGTCGAACAGTGCTTGAAGGCTACGCATCACGGCCGGGCTGCGATCGCTGTCGGCCACCACCCGGCTGACAAAATCAGGTCCGGGCAAATGCAATTGCTCACGAGAGAAACCCTGGCAGCGGTGTTCCAGCAAGTAAGCGGCGTCATCTCCCAACAACTTGGTTATATCGGTCATCGAATCCTCTCCATGATGGCGCAAGATCGCTAATCCCTAGCGTAGTGAAAAACCGTAGCGAGCATACTGGCGAGTTGCAAATCCGTGTTATGAACACACCGGAAAACTTTGTCAAAATGCGCTAGAATCGCCGCTTTCCTCCGCTATTTTAACGAGAGAGTCCGCTGCCCCATGGTTCAGCGTATCGCCATTAACGGTTACGGTCGCATTGGTCAGAGTGTGTTGCGCGCCCTGATCGAACGGCAATCGCATCAACCCAGCGAAACGGCACTCCTGCCAGTGGCGATCAACGAGTTCTCCGACCTGGCCACCATCGCCTACCTGACCCGCTACGACACCACTCACGGTCGCTTTCCCGGGCAGGTAGAAACCGCTGCCGGACAACTCCTGGTGAATGGTTCCTCCATCACTGTGTTAAACGAACCGGAACCACAACGCCTGCCCTGGGGCGAGTTGGATATCGATCTGGTGCTGGAGTGCTCAGGCAGCTTCAAGGATCGTGCCGGCGCCGAGCTCCACCTCAAGGCTGGCGCCAAGCGCCTGCTGTTCTCCCAGCCTGCCGAAAGCGATGTCGATGCCACCATTGTCTGCGGCATCAATGACGGCGAGCTCACCGCCGAGCACCGTATCGTCTCGGCGGCATCGTGCACCACCAACTGCCTGGTCCCGGTGCTCACGGTGCTCGACGAGGCACTGGGCATCGAACACGGCGTGACGACTACCATCCATTCGGCAATGAACGATCAACCAGTGATCGACGCTTACCACCAGACCGATTTGCGCCTGACCCGCTCGGCGATGCACTCGATCGTACCCGTCGATACCAACCTCGCGCGCGGCATCAATCGGCTGATGCCACACCTGGCCGGACGTTTCGAATGCCTGCATATGCGGGTACCGACAATCAATGTCTCGGCCATGGACATGGCCATCTGCGTACGCCGTGACACCACGACAGCCGAGGTCAACGCGCTGCTGCGCGAGGCCAGCTCCGAACGCCTGAACGGACTGCTCGGTTACACTGAGGAGCCCATGGCATCCGTTGACTTCAACCATGACCCCCGCTCAGGTATCGTTGACGCCACTCAGACTCGGGTCGCAGGCAAGCGCCTGATCAAGCTGCTGTGCTGGTTCGACAACGAATGGGGGTTTGCCAACCGCATGCTGGATGTCGCCGAACGCATGGCTGCCCTGCCGCCAGCGCGCTGATAACCAAAGGATGAACGCCTGATGAACGTACTCAAAATGACGGATCTCGATCTGCGCGGCAAGCGAGTCCTGATCCGCCAGGACCTGAATGTGCCCGTTAAGCACGGCCAAGTTACCAGTGACGCCCGCCTGCGGGCCAGCGTGCCTACCATCCAGGCCGCCATGGAGGCCGGCGCCAAGGTCATGTTGATGAGTCACCTGGGGCGACCCAGCGAAGGGGAGCCGGCCGAAGAGTTTTCGCTGTCCCCGGTAGCGAAGCGCCTGGGTGAGTTGCTGGGTCGCCCGGTACGGCTGGTCAAGGAGTACCTCGCAAGCGCCCCGGAGTTGGCCGATGGTGAAGTCGTGCTGTTGGAAAACGTACGCTTCAACATCGGTGAAAAAAAAGATGACGAAGCGCTCGCCAAGCAGTACGCCGCCTTATGCGATACCTATGTAATGGATGCCTTCGGCACTGCCCACCGCGCCCAGGCCTCCACTCACGGCGTGGCACGTTTCGCCCCGCAAGCCTGTGCCGGCCCGCTACTGGCCGCCGAACTCTCCGCGCTGGAGCTGGCATTAGCCGCGCCCAAGCGCCCCCTGGTGGCAATCGTCGGCGGCTCCAAGGTATCGACCAAGCTCGAAGTGCTCAATGCCTTATCAGAGAAATGCGATCAACTGATCGTCGGCGGCGGTATCGCCAACACCTTTATCGCTGCGGCAGGCCACAACGTTGGCAAGTCACTGCATGAAGCGGACCTGGTAGCTCAAGCCAAGACGTTGATGGCCAGGGTCGACATCCCGCTGCCCACTGATGTGGTTGTCGCCACCGAGTTTTCCGAATCGGCCGCCGCTGTGGTCAAGCCGGTGGATCAGGTCCAGGATGACGAGATGATTCTCGACATTGGCCCCGACAGCGCAGCACGCCTTGCCGGACTGCTCGAAAACGCCGGCACTATTCTGTGGAATGGCCCGGTAGGAGTATTCGAGATCAACCAGTTCGGGCGCGGCACTGAAGCACTATCCCGCGCCATTGCGGCAAGCAACGGCTTTTCCATCGCCGGCGGTGGCGACACCCTGGCCGCCATCGACAAGTACGGCATTGCCGAGCAGGTTTCCTATATCTCTACCGGTGGAGGCGCCTTCCTCGAATA
>DXFC01000238.1 GCA_019114645.1 Candidatus Halomonas stercoripullorum | reverse complement strand
GGATCATAGAGCAACTCGGCACTGCCATCCTCACGCAGCCGGGTACCCCCCTCGACATAATCGAGCATTGCCTCCGGCGTGAAACGACGGAACAGGCCACGCCGACTCAAATGGCTGGCCATGGCCTCGCGATCAGGCCATTCGGAACGGCGACCCTTGCTCTTGCCCGCCGGCGTCACACGGTCTATAAAACCAAAACGTTTGGCTATTTTCATGCTCCAGGCATCCACCCCCAGCATCAGCGGCGGATCGAGCATCACGACACAGCGAAAGCGCTCGGGGGCATGTTCGGCAGCCATTGCCATCAACACGCCTCCCATGGAGTGCCCCACTCCGATGACCGGCCCCGTTGCCGCAGCCGCCTCTTCAAGCAGCTCATCGCGCAGCGCCAGCCAGTTGGCACCGACTGGGTAGTCGGGATGATGACCGAGACGCTCAACGGCATGAATGGTGAAGCGTTGCTGCAACGGTGTCAGCAAACTGCGGTAACTCATACCGGGAAAACCATTGGCATGGGCGAAGAGCATGGGCAGTGGTGAATGGGTAGCGCTTGAATTCATGCTAGGATTCCGTCTCGGTTCAGGCGTATTGCCAATAGCGATAGCAGGCTAACGGGTTTATCCTGTCTCGCCAAGCTACTTCCGATCCCTGCCAGCCGCTACCTGTGGAGTCCGCATGTCTCGCCCGCCCCGTTTCCAGCGTGATAATCGCCTGCGTAATCGCTTGTTCTTTCTTACCGTGAGCGTGGCAGTCATTGTCGGTTTATGGCTGGTGCGCGGGTGAGCATGTATTCACTGTTTGTTTCTACGCTTGAGGTCACCCTGCCGGTCTTCATCATGGTATTCCTCGGCCTGGGCCTGAAGCGTTTGGGGTGGATCGACCCGCCCTTTATTGCCACCGCTTCGAGCCTGGTCTTCAACGCCACCCTGCCGACTCTGATCTTTCTCAGCATCATCCGGGCCGACCTGGACACCACGCTCAACCCGGGCCTGCTGCTGTTCTTCGCCCTGGCCACCCTGGTGTTATTCCTGCTGAGCTGGGGCTGGGCGATTCTGCGTGTACCCCATGCTGATCGCGGTGTTTACGTGCAGGGCGCCTTTCGTGGCAACTGCGGCATCGTCGGCCTGGCTCTGGCTGCTGGCATGTATGGCGACTTTGGCCTCTCTGCCGGCGGGCTGCTGCTCGGTGTGGTGATCCTCACCTACAACGCCTTCTCGGTCATCGCCCTGGCCACCTACCAGGAGGGTCAGCGCGCCGACTGGTGCAGTATCTTCAAGCACATCATTCGCAATCCGCTGATTCTTGCCGTTGTCGCGGCGGTGCCGGTAGCGGCACTGGAGCTACGCCTGCCCTCCTGGCTGTTGACCTCCGGCGACTATTTCGCCTCGCTAACCCTGCCCTTGGCACTCATCTGCATCGGCGCCACCCTGTCGATGGGCTCCATTCGCGAATCGGGGCAACTCGCGGTCAGCTCCAGCTTGCTGAAAATGGTGACGCTACCGCTACTGGCGACTCTGGCGGCTTGGGGAGTCGGTTTCGAAGGGCGCGAACTAGGCGTGCTGTTCCTGTTCTTTGCCAGCCCCACGGCGGCCGCCAGCTTCGTCATGGTCAAAGCGATGGGGGGTAACGCATCGCTTGCCGCCAACATTGTGGCCCTGTCTACCCTGATGGCCAGCCTGACCATCACTCTCGGTGTCTTTGCGCTCAAGGTTGCCGGCTGGATCTAGCGGCCAGCCGGCATCTTGCAGCATTGGTCAGACGCTATTTCCAGGTGCAACAAAACGCAGCAAACTGGCACAGCCGGCCGCCCACACGTCACTCTCCAGCTCGGCAACCGCCGCAGTAGGAAATCCCGGGCCGTGCTCGGGGCGGCCCTCTACCAGTAGCCCGGTCAGTGCCCCCACCAGCGGCATATGGCTGATCATGACGATAGCGCCGTCTTGTGCCTTGTCCATCAGCCAGTCGCATACCGCATACGGTGAATCTTCCGGTGTAATCATCGGCAGCACTTCGGGTTCGATGCCCAGCGCACGGGCGACCGGCAGCGCGGTTTGACGCGCCCTCACATAGGGGCTGACATAAAGTCGCACATCCCGCCCCACCTGCCTACCCAGCCACTCGGCGGCCTGCTCCGCTTCGGCATGACCGCGTGCCGTGAGCTGACGCTCCGGGTCGGGATAGCCCACCGCTGCTTCACCGTGACGCATGATGTAAAGACGTCCTGTCACACCTTCCCCCGCCGGGCTTATCGGCTTCAACACGACGATGCGCCTGCTGTACGGATTCGCGCGGTAACACAAACTCCACGTCACTGCTCTGCTCGCCACGCATCAGCAGCCGTGCCATCTCCCGCGCCGGCACGCCCTCGAACAGCACCTGATAGAGCCCCTCGGCCAGCGGCATGTAAACCCCCTCAACGCGGGCCTTGTCACGCACCAGCCTTACCGTGTTGACCCCTTCAGCAACCTGGCCCAGTGCTTCTACCGCCTCATTCAGGTTCTTGCCCTGGCCCAGGGCAAATCCCACACGGTAATTGCGCGACAGTTGCGATGAGCAGGTCACGATCAGATCACCTACGCCGGCCAGTCCCAGGAAAGTCAGCGGATTGGCCCCCAGGCTTACCGCAAAGCGTCCCATTTCGGCCAGCGCCCGGGTCATCAGCATGCTGCGTGTGTTTTCGCCCATACCCAGTGCGGCAGCCATACCGGCAGCAATGGCATAAATATTCTTGAGGGCCCCGCCCAGCTCGACCCCATAGCGATCATCACTGGCATAAACCCGAAAATAGTCGCAACCCAACGCCTGCTGAATACGCGTACGGGTCAGGGCATCATCGCTGGCCACCACCGTGGCAGTAAGCTGTTTCTGGG
>DXFC01000237.1 GCA_019114645.1 Candidatus Halomonas stercoripullorum | reverse complement strand
GGTGTCGCCTGCCTGATGCCTTGGGTCATGGAGTGGAACCGGCCCATGATGGGTAGCGAACTGGAACAGATGGCCACTACCATGGGCCTCGCCGACAGTGAAGCCGTAATTCCCGCCATTGCGGCGCTATTCGCCCGTATCGGCATTCCCCCCACGCTAGCCAAGCTCGGCCTGGCCGAAGAGCAGCTCGACTGGGTGGCAGAACAATCCTGCAGCATCGAACGGCTGATTCAGAACAATCCCCGCCCACTGGATCGTAGCGACATGCGCAAACTCCTTGATGCTGCCTTTACCGGCGATGCCAGCCTTCTTTGATAAACCAACAAGGACAACAAAATGACCCTGGCGACGATCCACGAGAGTGATTACACCAACCCTGTTCTTCACGCCCAAGGCCTCTACATCGGTGGCGAATGGCTGCCCGGCAGCGGCATTGAGGTGATAAACCCGGCCACCAACGCCGTGCTCGCCGAGGTGGCCGATGCTACTACTGCGGATGCGCTGCATGCCGTCGACGCCGCCGCCGCGGCAGCTGCCAACTGGCGCGCCACTCCCCCCCGCCAGCGGGCCGAAATCCTGCGCCGCTGGTTCCAGTTGATGACCGAACGCGCGGAAGCACTGGCGCAGCTGATCTCGCTGGAAAATGGCAAGGCCCTGCCAGACGCGCGCGGCGAGGTGGCCTACGCTGCCGAGTTTTTCCGCTGGTATGCGGAAGAGGCCGTGCGCATTCCGGGCGAGTTTCGTCATGCCCCCGGGGGAGCGTATAACATTCTTGTCGATCATGAACCGATGGGGATCGCGGTGCTGATCACACCGTGGAACTTTCCTGCCGCCATGGCCACCCGAAAAATCGGCCCCGCCCTTGCCGCTGGCTGTACGGTGATCCTGAAGCCTGCTTCCGAAACCCCCTTGACCGCCTATGCCATGGCGCGGCTTGGCGCCGAAGCGGGCGTCCCGCCGGGGGTGGTAAACGTGCTGACCACCACGCAACCTGCCGCCATCACCAATGTCATGCTGACAGATCCGCGAGTGCGTAAGCTCTCCTTCACCGGGTCGACCGGCGTGGGTCGTATTTTGCTGGCCGAAGCGGCAAAGAGTGTGGTGTCGTGCTCCATGGAGCTGGGAGGCAATGCGCCATTCCTGGTACTTGACGATGCCGATCTGGAAGCGGCGCTGGACGGCGCCATGATCGCCAAGATGCGTAATGCGGGTGAAGCCTGCACTGCTGCCAACCGCTTCTATGTTCAGTCGGGCTTGCATGACGCCTTTGTCGCCGGGCTGACCCAGCGCATGGCCGCGCTTCAGGTCGGACCAGGTACCGAAGCGGGAGTCCAGGTGGGGCCGATGATTACCTCTACCTCCGTGGCGAAAATTGAGCGCCTGGTCGCGGATGCGGTAAAACAAGGCGCACGCCTGCATACTGGCGGCAAGCCGCTGCCCGGTAACGGCCATTTCTACCCGCCTACGGTACTGGACAACGTGCCCCTGCACGCCGAAATTGCCCACACCGAAATCTTCGGCCCCGTCGCCTGCGTCTATCGTTTCGACACCGAAGAGGAGGCGATCCGGCTGGCGAACACTACGGAATATGGGCTGGCCGCCTATGTTTACTCAACGGATCTGTCGCGTGCCATGCGGGTGGGCAAGGCGCTGGAAAGCGGTATGGTAGCCATCAACCGTGGTCTGATGTCAGACCCCGCCGCGCCATTTGGCGGAGTCAAGCAGAGCGGGTTGGGCCGCGAAGGGGGGGTGACCGGTATCCTTGAATTCATGGAACCGAAGTATTTCGCGGTGGAGTGGTGAACATGCCACAGGATCCCTATCGCAATCGCGACTTTATCCCTGACTTCGATGAGATCATGGCCGAGACGGCCGCCCGCTCGCGCGAGTTGGCGGCCCGGGTCGATATACGCGCTGACATACCTTATGGCCCCAGTCCGCGTGAACGGATGGACATTATCTTCCCACAACGCCCCGTGAAAGGCGCTCCACTCCATGTGTTCATCCATGGCGGCTATTGGCGTTCGGGCAACAAGGAGGACCACTGGTTGGTGGCAGCGCCCGTGCTGGCAGCAGGCGGTATCGCTGCCACCATCACCTACGATTTAATGCCCGGCACTCGGCTGGGTGCCATTATCGGGCAAGTCCGAGCGGCTGTCCGACATCTGGCTGCGCTCGCCCCGCAGCTCGGGGCAGATGCTGCACGGTTAACCGTTAGCGGTCATTCAGCGGGGGCGCATCTGACAGCCTATCTTGCCGCGACCGGCCCGCAAGAAAACGCCCCGCCTGACTTGCCCGGGCTGCGGGGCCTGCTGCTGGTGAGTGGCCTGTACGACCTGACAGAGATTCCTGACAGCTTCCTTAAATACGAAGCGCAGATGACCCACGCTGAAGCCTCAGCGTGGTCGCCCCTCACCTCCCGTCACCAGGAAGGTCCACGTCGCATCGTGATGGTCAGCGAAATGGATACAGCGCCATTCCACAGACAGGGCCGGCAATTCACTGCGTTACTGGCGAGCCAGGGACTGGAGAGTGAGTTCCGCACCGAGGCGGGTCTCAATCATCTCTCTATCGTGCTAGCCCTCGGCGACCCCCTGACGCCTGCCGGGCGATGTCTTGCCAGCCTGATTGAGGGGTGAAGCTCAACAGTTCGGTGTCGCAAACGCCATGACCTCGGCCACGCTCGCCTTGCCCAGGGCGAGTTGAATCAGCCGGTCCATGCCCAGTGCCACGCCGCTGCCCGCCGGCATGCCATGCTCAAGGGCGGCGAGCAGACGCTGGTCGACATCCACCTCCGGCAGCCCAAGCCGCTGCCGGGCACCGTTGTCCTCGGTAAAGCGCACGCGCTGCTCGCTGGCATCGGTCAGTTCGTCATAACCGTTGGCAAGCTCCAAACCGGCAAGATAGACCTCGAAGCGTGACGCTACCCATTCGCCATCTTCGGGGTCGCGATGACGCCGCGCCAGGGCCGCCTGGCTGGCGGGGTAGTCCACCACCACATCGAGCCCTTCACGCCCCAGCGTCGGCTCGATCACCAGACTCATCAATAAATCGAGGCAGTCGTCACGCTCGGCCTCGCTCATGTCGAGACTGCCGTGATCTGCGGCGATATCGCGCAGGGCGCCAAGTTCAATGGTGAAGGGATCGAATTCCAGCGCTTCACGAAACAGATCGCGATAGCGCCTCCGGCGTAGTGGCCCGGGGGCGCGCTCCAGCACAGTGCCGATCAGCGCCGTCGTTTCCTCGATCAGCGCATCGAGCGAGAAACCGGGGCGATACCACTCCAGCATGGTGAATTCGATGTTGTGCCGGCGGCCCACTTCCCCATCACGAAAGCAGCGCGCCAGTTGAAAGATCGGCCCTGAACCTGCCGCCAGCAGCCGCTTCATGGCGAACTCTGGCGAGGTGTTCAGCCAGAGCCGCTCGCGGCCCGCCGGCGTAGTAGCCCGGGTCGCAAGCGAGGCGAGATGGATGTCGGTACTGCCGCCATGCCCCAGCACCGGTGTTTCCACTTCCAACACGCCGCGCCGGGCAAAGAATCCCCGCACCACCGCCAGTAACCGCGCCCGCTCGCGCAGCGTTCCGATGCTTGCCGTCGGGCGCCAGTCGTTTGTCATCAAGCCCGAGAGACGTACTCTCCGGTACGAGTATCGACCTTGAGCACTTCGCCTTCGTTGATAAACAGCGGTACCCGCACCACGGCACCGGAAGAGAGCGTTGCCGGCTTGGAGCCACCCTGGGCGGTATCGCCCTTCAGACCCGGGTCGGTTTCGACCACTTCCAGCTCGATGAAGTTGGGCGGCACCACGCTGATGGCGTTGTCGTTCCACAGCGTCACGGTGTAAGTCACCTGCTCCTTGAGCCACTTGTCGGTATCACCCAACGCCTTCTTTTCCACCGCGTACTGTTCGAAAGAGCCGTCGGTCTTCATGAAGTGCCACATGTCACCATCGGTGTAGAGGTACTCCATGTCGAGATCCATGACATCGGCCCCTTCAAGGCTTTCACCCGACTTGAAGGTACGCTCCCAGACCCGACCGGTAATCAGGTTGCGCAGCTTCACCCGGTTGAAGGCTTGGCCCTTGCCCGGTTTGACGAATTCATTTTCGAGGATGGCGCAGGGATCGCCATCCAGCATCACCTTCAGACCGCCCTTGAATTCGTTGGTAGAATAACTAGCCATGTTGCCTCTCGAATGAACGGGCGC
>DXFC01000236.1 GCA_019114645.1 Candidatus Halomonas stercoripullorum | reverse complement strand
ACGTTACGCCGACAAGCAGATATATGTTAATGGCGAGCCAGTGCCGCATATACCCCTCACCGACACACCTGACGGCGCTTCCGGCCTGCAGTTGTTGACCGAGTGGCTGGACGAGGCTGAATACAGCATCTACCACAATCCCCGCGACCCGGGGCCGCGTGTGCGTGAAATCGTCGTGCCCGAAGGGCACTATTTCACCATGGGTGACAATCGGGATCACTCCAACGACAGCCGTTACTGGGGCTTTGTACCTGAAGAGAACATCGTCGGGCGCGCCTTTGCCGTCTGGATGCACTGGGATGGTGGTTTGCCCAGCTTCTCTCAGGCTCGCTCGATTAAATAAAGCACAGAATAGATAACAGGAACTTTGTGAGTAGATCCCTAACCGCTTTCAGTCGCCGCATCGGTCACGCCTTTGACAACATGGCGCTACTGGAACTGGCCATGACCCACCGTAGCTTCGGCGGCCAGAACAACGAGCGGCTGGAGTTTCTTGGCGACTCCATCGTCAACTTCGTGATCGCAGAAGCGCTTTTCGAGCGTTTTCCGCAGGCCCGCGAGGGACAGCTGTCGCGTCTGCGCGCCCGACTGGTGCGCGGTCAAACACTGGCGGAGCTGGCGCGGGAGATGGAGTTTGGTGAGTGTCTGCGCCTGGGCTCCGGCGAGATGAAGAGCGGTGGCCATCGGCGTGACTCCATCCTGGCCGATGCGGTGGAAGCCGTGCTCGGCGCCATCTACCTCGATGCCGGAATGGATACTGCCCGTGCCCGGGTCCTGACGTGGTACGCCGACCGCCTGGAGTCGATTAATCTGCAAGACACGCAGAAGGACCCCAAGACCCGGCTGCAGGAGTTCTTGCAGTCGCGCCAGTCACAACTGCCGCGCTATGAAGTCGTGTCGGTGGAGGGAGAAGCCCATGACCAGACCTTTACGGTAGAGTGTCATGTCGAGTTACTCGCTGCCCATACGGTGGGCACCGGCTCCAGTCGACGGCATGCCGAG
The DNA here is from genome assembly GCA_019114645.1 of Candidatus Halomonas stercoripullorum. Lineage (GTDB taxonomy): Bacteria > Pseudomonadota > Gammaproteobacteria > Pseudomonadales > Halomonadaceae > Halomonas > Halomonas stercoripullorum. The sequence goes on along the minus strand of DXFC01000236.1, from coordinate 9,378 downwards.
CAGCAAGCCGCCGAGTTGGCGATACGGCAACTGGAGAACCTTGGAAAGGGGAAATCATGAGCGAGACATGCGGCTTTGTGGCCATTGTTGGCCGACCCAATGTCGGCAAGTCGACATTGATGAACCGGATCCTCGGTCAGAAAATCTCGATCACTTCACGCCGGCCCCAAACCACGCGGCACCAGGTAATGGGAATCAAGACTGAAGGCCAGGCGCAGTTCATCTATGTGGATACACCAGGTATCCATATCCTGGGGCGCGACCGCAACAAGGCGATCAACCGCTTCATGAACCAGGCGGCTACCCAGGCCCTGCGTGACGTAGACTGCGTGGTTTTTATCATCGACCGTACGCGCTGGAGTGATGAAGATCAGGTCGTACTTTCACGCCTTGAGCACGTCAAGGCTCCGGTGATCCTGGCCGTGAACAAGGTCGATCGACTCGAAGACAAGAGCACACTGTTGCCTTGGCTCGCCGAAGTCGGCGCTCGCCGCGACTTCGCTGCCATCATTCCTATTTCTGCCAAGCACGGCACCAATGTGCCGGAACTTGAAGCCGAAGTGGCCAAGCACCTGCCGGCCGGCATGCATCACTATCCTGCCGATCAAATTACCGACCGGAGCCAGCGCTTCCTGGCGGCAGAGCTGGTGCGTGAAAAGATCATGCGCCAGTTGGGCGACGAGTTGCCCTATCAGGTCACGGTAGAGATAGAGGAGTTCCGCGACGAGGGCCGGGTAGTCCACATCAGCGCCTTGATTTTGGTCGAGCGTGATGGTCAGAAGAAAATCCTGATTGGCGACAAGGGCGAGCGGATCAAGAACATTGGTCGCGAAGCACGGTTGGAGATGGAGCGCGCTCTGGATACCAAGGTGATGCTCAACCTATGGGTCAAGGTGAAGCGCGGCTGGTCGGACGATGAGAGAGCGCTGAAAAGCCTGGGTTATGATCTGGAATAATCGCGATCTGGAATGACCATGCAGCCGCAGCCGGCCTACCTTCTGCATAAACGCCCATACCGGGAGACCAGTGCACTGGTTGAGCTGCTCACTCTTGAGCATGGCCGCGTGCGGGCAGTCGCCCAGGGAGTCCAGCGTCCCGGTTCGCGGGCCCGCGGTCGTTTGCAGCCCTTTGCTCCACTGCATGTGACCTGGGTCGGAGAAGGTGAGCTCAAGCGCCTGCGTTTGATGGAGGGGCGAGGTAGCGCCGCACTGCTGGCGGGGGAAGGACTGTTGTGTGGCCTGTATGCCAACGAACTGCTGACCCGCACCTTGCCGGTAGAACTGGCGGCTGGTGACGTCTTCCCTTACTACGCGGCACTACTTGAAGCCTTGCCACGACCCCAGGCACGTGCTGCGGCACTACGCCACCTGGAGTTCGCACTGCTGGAGCTGCTGGATGCGGCTCCGCACTACACCACGATCGAGGGCAATGAACTCGACCCGCAGCGCGTATACCATTTTGATGTCGCTTCACGGGCTTTCGTGCCTGCTGAGCGCGGTATCGACGGACGGACATTACGCTTGTTGGCGACTGGTGACTGGGCACAGCCGGGGCTGGCCGGTCCCGCCAAGGCGCTTGCACGTGCGGCACTGGCTCCTTTGCTGGGAGCTCGTCCACTGCGTTCGCGTGAGTTGATGCACCAGCTTGCCGCGCGCCGGCGTTCCCCTTCACATTGATATTGGGAGATTCCTGATGAATCCTCTACGTATTCTGCTCGGCGTCAATATCGACCATATTGCCACACTGCGCCAAGCCCGCGGTACGCGCTATCCCGATCCCATCCAGGCGGCGCTGCTGGCGGAAGAGGCCGGTGCCGATGGTATCACCATCCATTTGCGCGAGGATCGCCGTCATATTCAGGAGCGTGATGTACGGCTCTTGGCCGAAACGCTCAATACCCGGATGAACCTTGAAATTGCAGTGACCGAGGAGATGCTGGCACTGGCTGAGGAGATTCGTCCGGCGCATGTCTGTCTGGTACCTGAACGGCGCGAAGAGCTGACGACCGAAGGTGGCCTGGATGTGGTGAGTCATTTCGAGCAGGTAGCTGCAGCGTGTCGGCGTCTGGCTGCCGCGGGTTGTGAAGTATCACTGTTCGTTGATCCGGAGCCCGCCCAGATCGAAGCAGCCAAGCGTGCCGGGGCGCCGGCTATCGAGCTGCACACCGGCACCTATGCCGAGCGTAGCGGACAGGCCGCCCGGGATGAGCATGCACGGCTCTCGGCAGCAGTTGAAATGGCACTTGAGCTGGACCTGATCGTCAATGCGGGACATGGCCTGCACTATCACAACGTGGAGGCGATAGCAGCCATTCCCGGCTTGAACGAACTCAACATCGGCCATGCTATTATTGCCCGGGCGCTGTTCGTGGGCCTCAAGGAGGCCGTAGCCGAGATGAAACGGCTGATGATTGCCGGTCAGGAGGCGGGTTTCGTTGCGGCACTGGAAGCCCATGACCATGAACACGACCATGAGCATCCATGATTCTGGGTGTCGGTACTGATCTGGCCAAGATCGCCCGCTTCGAGGCGGCCCTGGCTCGTCATGGTGCTCGCTTTCCAGCGCGCATCCTGGGTGAGCTTGAGCACGCGCAATGGCATCAGCGCAATGACAAGGCCGCTTTCCTGGCCAAGCGCTTTGCCGCCAAGGAAGCTTTCGTCAAAGCGCTCGGTGTAGGGCTCCGCCATGGCATGCGGTGGGGCGAGATTCAGGTCATCAATGACGCTCTGGGCCGCCCCTTGCTGCAACTCTCGGGCCGGGCCGGCGAGCTGGCTGAGGCCGCCGGGGTACGCACGCCTCATCTCTCCTTGAGCGATGAGGCGGGGTTGGCGTTGGCAATGGTGGTGCTTGAGGGTGCCGGCTGAGCTTGAGACTGCCACTCCAGAAGACGTCGGAGTGCCGCACACAGGTCGTCGAATAGCGGCTCAATGCCCTTGATGCCGCGTGAACGTAACCGTGTTTCCAGCGTTTCCACCATCAGGGCAAGCTCGGGGGTGCCGCAGTAACGGCTGGCCCCATTAAGCGCATGCACCACGTCAAGCAGGGCTTCTGGATCTTCTCTTTCCAGCGCCAGCTGTAGCTCTTCCTGGGTTTGCGGCAATGTGGCGATAAATTCATGTAGCAGCTGTTCGGCAAACTGGGCGTTGCCATTGGCCAGTTGAGTTCCCAGTGCCAGGTCGACAACGGCGAGACCACTTGCCAAACGGGGTTCTGGGCTTGCCTGCTGGGTCAGGGAAGGCGCGGCGGAATGCTCGGCCAGCGTTAAGTTCAGATGATGCAGCAGCAGGGCTTCAAGCCGAGTGGCACTCACCGGTTTTACCAGTATCTCCCGCATGCCTGCGGCCTGGAGCTGTTGGCGCTCTTGCTCGTGGGCATAGGCCGTGACCGCGATAATCGGACAAGATGTCCAATGCCCCCCCAACTGGCGTAGTGCCAGAGTCGTCTCGACCCCATCCATGCCCGGCATGCGAATATCCATCAAGACGAGCTGAAAGGTCGTGTTTTCAGCCAGCGCCAATGCTTCTTCACCACTGGCGGCTTCCGCCAGCTCCAGGTCGGGCCGTTGCAGTAGCTCGCGCAACAGACGCCGGTTGATGGTGTTGTCGTCCACGATCAGCACACGTGCCGGATCCTGCGGAGTAGGAGGGGAGACGTTATCAACAGCCGACTGGGCCAGATGGCAGCGGCGCAGTGCAGCAGAGAGCGCTTGGCGCGATACTGGCTTGCTTAATACTTCACAATGGGCGGGCAAGGCGAGATTCGGGAGATCCAGTGGGGACATATTGACCAGCAGCAGAACAGGGCAGGGTGTGGTCTCCAGCTGTTGACTCCACTGGTGGATGGCGGTTTGGTCGAGTTTGTCGGGCAGTGCCGCGACCAGCACGGCGGGATAGGGCGGCACCAGTCGCGGCTGGTGAGTTGGTTCGACCTTGGCACCCCATTGAGTCAGCAGGTGGTGCAGGGCGTGACGCGTCGGAGGGTGCGGCTCGTAGAGCGCAACCCGCTCACCCTGAAAAATCGGCTCATCCACGACCTCGTCGTTGTCAGCGACATCCAGTGGTAGCGTAAAAGAGAAAGTTGAGCCTTTGGCGGGTTCGCTCTCGACCGTGATCGCACCTCCCATCTGCTCGACCAACTGGCGGCTGATGGCAAGGCCCAGGCCAGAGCCGCCGTAGCGGCGCGGGTGGCTGACGCTGGTCTGGTGAAAAGCCTCAAACAGTTGACGCTGCTCTTCGGGGGTCAGACCGATTCCGGTGTCACTGATGTCGACTTGCAGCAAAGCCTGCCCAGATTCGCTAAGATCCGCGACCATGACGCGCACGATGACCTCACCTTTCTCGGTGAACTTGAGCGCATTATGTACCAGGTTGGTCAGCACTTGGCGAATCCGCAACGGATCGCCCAGCAGTGTCGCAGGAACGTCGTCATAGACCAGACCCAGCAGATGCAGCCCCTTCTGATGCGCCAGCGGCGCCTGAAGGCCAAGTGCTTCGTCGACCAGGGCAACCATATCGACTTCCACTCGCTCTAGCTGGAGTTGTCCGGCCTCCATGCGTGACAGGTCAAGCACTTCGCTGAGCAGGATAAGCAAGTTGTCACACGCGACCTGGATCTGGTCGAGCCACTCTTGCTGACTGGCGCCGAGGCGGGAGCGCCCCAGCAGACGACAGAAACCGACAATACCGTTCAATGGCGTACGGATCTCGTGGCTCATATTGGCCAGGAGCTCGGATTTGATGCGGTTGGCTTCCTGTGTCCTACGATCGGCAAGGTCGAGCTCAAGGTTCTTTAATTCAATTGTTGCCAGTGATTCTTCAAGTTCGTGAGTCGTCTGGGCGAGTTGCTGCTGCCTGTCCTCCTGCCATTGTTTTAGTTCTGCACCGAGATGGTTCACATGCTGCACCAATTGATAAAGTTCGGGCGCGTCCTGCTCTTCGGCCAGGCGTGCCTCTAACTTGCCGCTACGCAATTGCCCCAGTGTCTGGCTAACATTATTGAGATGCTTGTCGACGCGACGCCCCTGAGACCAGGCGAACAAGAGCAGCAGCAGACCCAGGCTCGACAGGCCCAACCCCGTCATCGCCAGGCGACGATAAGCTTCAAGCGTCATGGGCCGGCTGTCGATATCGAGCTCCAGCCAGGCCTGGTCAGGGCTGCCTTCTTCCGGCTTGTCGAGGGGTAAGGGCATCAAGAGACGCCATTGGTCCCCTTGTGTATCAAGCCGGGTTGCCTGGGGCGGGGCTGAGGCGGCGCGTGGGTGATTGCGGCCCATCTCTAGCAGGCCTGTGCCTTGCCCGGTGTAGATTCCGATACCACGCGCTTCATCGATCTCCAGCAGGCGTCCGGCCATGTCATCAAGGCGCGCTTGAGCATTGTCGACCAGCGCACGCGCCAGTTCCGGAGCCTGTAGCTCAAGAGCGGTGACGATACGTTCACGAAGAGCCGCTTTGCGCCACTCAATGTCTTGATACAGTAGCAGTGTTACCACCAATAGAAGCACTAGCAGCAGGGGGCCTACCATCCATAGTGTCAAGCGACTTCCCAGTGACATCGGCACTCCTCGCGGCATGAGTCATCGCTGCAGTATGCCATATTGGAAAGGCATACCTGTCCCGTAAATCGACGCCCAGATATACTAGGCAAAAGAGCTTAGCCTAAGGACGGTTACATGCAATTCCCCACCATCGAGGAAGTTATCGGGCATACGCCACTGGTCCGGCTCACCCGGATCACGGCGGGGCGCAACAATACCCTGCTCGCCAAACTGGAAGGCAATAACCCGGCCGGTTCGGTCAAGGACCGCCCGGCAATGATGATGCTGGAACAGGCCGAGGCACGCGGCGAAATCACTCCGGGTGATACGCTGGTCGAGGCGACCTCGGGCAATACCGGTATTGCTCTGGCCATGGCGGCCGCCATCAAGGGTTATCGCATGGTGCTGATCATGCCGGAAAATGCCTCTAGCGAGCGTAAGCAGGCCATGGCGGCTTTTGGCGCCAGACTGATCTCCGTGAGTAAAGAAGGGGGTATGGAGGAGGCTCGGGATCTGGCCGATGCGATGATCGCCCGTGGTGAAGGCAAGCCACTGGACCAGTTCTCCAACCTGGATAACCCGCTGGCGCATTATCGTGGCACTGGGCCAGAGTTGTGGGAACAGACCGGCGGCAAGCTGACCCACTTTGTCAGCTCCATGGGGACCACCGGCACCATCATGGGCGTATCGCGCTATCTCAAGGAGCGCAACCCGGATATTCAGATTATCGGTCTGCAGCCGGAAGATGGCGCCAATATTGCGGGTATCCGGCGCTGGCCAAAAGAGTACCTGCCACAGATATTCGATGCCGACCGTGTCGACCAGACACTCGATATCGGTCAGCAGGAGGCTGAAAGGATGATGCGCCGCCTGGCGCAGGAAGAGGGCATTCTGGCCGGTGTATCATCGGGTGGTGCTTTGGCTGGTGCGCTGCGCATTGCTGAACAAGTGGAAAATGCGGTCATCGTCTTTATCGTATGTGATCGCGGAGATCGCTACCTCTCGACAGGCCTTTTCGCCCCCCAGCCATGAGGGGAAAGAACGTTGTTGTCGTGATGTTTCACGGAGCGCATGTTATGGATAACACGACCGCTTCCTCAAGGAGTCTGGCAAGATGGTGAAAGTGCGCGACGACCAGCCGTTGACTGCTGCGGGTGACGTCGATATCGGCCACTGGTTGGAGCGGCTGCAAGAGAATGTACAACTGCGTGACCCGCAGCAGATGCGCGAAGTCTGCGAGCTTGCCAAACAGCTGTCATTGAAAGTGGAGCAGCCGCATAAAGTTTGGCTGCCAACGGATGCCGGTTATCGCATGGGCCTGAAAATGGCAGATATCCTTGCGCAGCTGAAGCTTGATCAGCCGGCGCTGGAGGCAGCGGTACTCTATCGGGCCGTGCGCGAAGGATTGATCAGCTGCGAGGCGGTAGGCCGGCGGTTTGGGCGAGAAGTGGCGCAGCTGGTTGACGGCGTCCTGCAAATGGCCGCCATCAGCAATCTGCAGCCTCCGAGTTCGGGGCTGACCCAGCATGACCAGCAAGACAATCTGCGCAAGATGCTGGTGACCATGATTGACGACGTCCGCGTCGCATTGATCAAAATTGCCGAGCGCACCTGTGCCCTGCGCCAGGTCAAGCACGCCCCGCGGGAAAAGCAGCAGCAAGTGGCACGGGAAGTGTTCGATATCTACGCGCCGCTGGCGCACCGGCTGGGCATCGGTCAGATCAAGTGGGAACTTGAAGATCTCTCCTTTCGTTATCTGCAGGAGGCGGATTACAAGACAATCGCCCGGCAGCTGGCTGAAAAGCGTGTTGATCGTGATCGTTACATCAATGATGTGGTCGAGATCATCAAGGGCATCCTGGTTGCCCAAGGCATCTTCCGTCATGACGTCAGCGGTCGGGCCAAGCATATCTACTCGATCTGGCGCAAGATGAAGCGTAAGGGGATCGATTTTTCCCAGGTCAATGATGTGCGTGCGGTACGCATTCTGGTGCCCGAGATGGCTGACTGCTATACCGTGCTGGGGCTGGTCCACTCTCGCTGGATGCATGTCCCGGATGAGTTCGACGACTACATCGCCAACCCCAAGAAGAACGGTTACCAGTCGCTGCATACGGCGGTGCTTGGGCCGGAAAACAAGGTATTGGAGATTCAGATCCGCACCTTCGCCATGCACGACGAAGCCGAGCTTGGTGTCTGCGCCCACTGGCGTTACAAGGGCCACGATACCGCCGGCAAGAGCAACAGCTATGAAGAGAAGATTTCCTGGCTGCGTCAGGTGCTCGAGTGGCAGGACGAGGTCGGTGATTTTGGCGATCTGCGTGAAGGTTTGTCCAGCGATGTGGCACCGGATCGTATTTATGTCTTTACCCCCGATGGGCATGTGATCGACCTGCCCCGTGTAGCGACGCCGATCGATTTTGCCTACCGGGTGCATACCGAAGTGGGTCATCGTTGCCGCGGTGCGAAAGTGGACGGCCGCATCGTACCGCTTACCTATCAACTCAAGACGGGTGCCCAGGTAGAAATTCTGACCGCCAGCAAGGGTGGGCCAAGCCGTGACTGGCTTAATCCCAACCTTGGTTACGTGCGCACCTCCCGGGCACGCGCCAAGATTCAGGCCTGGTTCAAGCACCAGGCTCGCGAGCAGAATGTGGAGGAGGGCAGAGTTCTGTTCGAGCGCGAGATGCGGCGTCTCGACATCGAAGACATGGATCTTGAAACCCTGGCACGCAAGGTTAATTACCAGACTCCCGATGATATGTATGCCGCCCTGGGGGCCGGAGACCTGCGGATCGGTCAGGTACTGCACCACGCCCAGCAGCTGTTCGGCGAGACGGATGATCAAGAGCAGCTTGACAGATTGCTGGCCAAGCCACGCCGGGACCAGGGCAAGGGCACCGCCACCGATATTACCGTGCTGGGGGTAGGCAACCTCAAGACCAGCATGGCCAACTGCTGCCTGCCGGTACCGGGGGAGGCCATCGTTGGCTTCATTACCCAGGGGCGTGGTGTCACTGTACACCGCCAGGACTGTTCCAACATCCTGCAACTGCGTCTCGATGAGCCCCAGCGAGTCATTGAAGTGGAATGGGGAGAACGCGCCCTTACTCGCTATCCGGTGGAGATCGAGATCCAGGCATGGGATCGCTCTGGTCTCTTGCGCGACGTCACCAACTTGCTGGGTAACGAGAAGGTCAATGTACTGGCGGTTAATACATTGACCGATACGCGTGACGGCATTGCCCGCATGCGGATCACCGTTGAAGTCGACGGACTGGAAACCCTGGGCAGGCTTTTCTCGCGCATCCAGCAGCTCTCCAACGTGATAGAGGTCCAGCGCCTGCGCAGTGGAAGCAAGGGCGGTAAAGGCAGGAGAAGCAAGGCATGAGTGAGACACGCCATACGCTTGATGACTTGCTGACCCTCATGGCGGTCTTGCGTGACCCGACACAGGGCTGCCCGTGGGATATTGAGCAGGACTGGGACAGTATTGTGCCGCATACCCTGGAAGAGGCGTATGAAGTAGCCGATGCCATCGAGCGCCGGGCCTGGGATGAACTGCCCGGTGAGCTTGGCGATCTGCTGTTTCAAGTGGTCTACTACAGTCAGTTTGCGCGTGAAGAGTCGCGTTTTGATTTTCACGACGTGGTACACACGCTGGTCGCCAAGATGCTGCGTCGGCACCCGCATGTCTTTCCCGATGGTACCTTGGCGTCACGTCGCCCGCCCGGTGTCAGCGCCGAGCAGTTGGAAGCGAGCCAGACGGAACTGGAAAAAATCAACAACCGCTGGGAATCGCTCAAGGCCGCCGAGCGTAGCGAACATGCTACGGCTTCAGTGCT
>DXFC01000235.1 GCA_019114645.1 Candidatus Halomonas stercoripullorum | reverse complement strand
CAGCGCTGGCAAGATTGGCTTTTAAGCTTGGAGAAAGTCGCGGGGCAGCTCCATCATCTGCTTCCACAACCGCTCGGCACCGGGCTTGTGTACTAATGAACAGCGATAGAGACGAATTTCCAGCGGCACGTCCCACTTCTTGCTGCCCGCACGCACCAATGTGCCGTTGTTGAGTTCTTCGCGAATGCAGAAGTCGGGAATCCAGGCCAGGCCTACGCCCTGTAGCACCATGCCCTTCAAGCCTTCCGCCATGGCGGTTTCATATATCGTGCGCAAGTTCATGCGCATGGGCTCATTCTTGAGCAGCATGCGCACGCTACGGCCCAGAAAAGCGCCCTGGGTATAGGCCAGATAGGGAACCGGACTTTCACTATCAAGGCTAAAGCGCGGACTTCCGTCAGGGTTGGCGATGCTGACCGGCAGCATCTTGACCTGACCGATAGAGAAGGAAGGAAACACCTCCGGGTCTAGCTGCATCGTGGCATAAGGGTCGTGATAGGCCAGCATCAAATCGCAGTTGCCTTCACGCAATATGTGTATCGCCTCTCCTACGTTCATGGCTAGCAAACGTGTCGGCAACTCGCCCACTCCCTCCTGCAAGCGCGAAATCCACTGGGGAAAGAAACTCAGCGCCAAGGAGTGGGCAGCGACGATGTCCAGCGCCTCCCGGGCCATTGAAAGCCCGCGCAAATGGCCCAGGGACTCGTTGAGCTGTTCAACCAGGTTGCGGGCCGTCAACAGAAAAAGCTGGCCTTCCGAGGTCAGGTTGACTGGTGTGGTGGAACGGTCCACGAGAGTCACACCCACCGCCTGCTCCAGTGCGCGTATGCGGCGACTGAAGGCCGGCTGGGTAACATGTCGCTGCCGTGCGGAAACCGAGAAGCTGCGGGTATTAGCCAGTGCCACGAAGTCTTCAAGCCATTTTGTTTCGAGGTTCACCGGAACTCCCGCCGAGAGCAAAAAGTTGAGTGGATACGGTTGCCATTAGTGCTAATCACCAAGCAAGGCCTAATGTAACCTACAAGTCACGGTAACCCAAGCAGGCGGGAGGCCAAACCGCTACTGAATAGGCGCCGTGAGATAAGCGGCACGCGAAATCAGTTTGCGCCATAGCGGCCGGTTGTGCAGCTCGTCATAGCTGACCCGGCGACAATCAGCAAAGTCGCGCTGCAGCATCAGGCGCACCTGCGCGGCAAACCGCGGATCGGGAACGAACGCGGTAATTTCGAAGTTGAGACGGAACGAGCGATTATCCAGGTTCACCGTCCCCACAGCGGCAGCACTGTCATCGATCAGGATCACCTTCTGATGCAGGAAACCGGGTTGATAGCGATACACCTTGACCCCGGCACGCACCATATCAGGCAAGAAAGAGAATGCCGACAGATACACCAGCAGATGATCGGGACGCTCGGGAATCATGATCCGCACATCGACGCCCCGCATGGCCGCCAGGCGCAGGGCATCCTGAACACCCTGGTCAGGCACGAAATAGGGGCTGGTCACCCACAAACGCTCTTTGGCACAGTGAATCGAATGCTGGACCAACAGGCTGGCAGTGTCCTGACGATCAGCGGGCCCCGAGGGCACGATCACGACGTTGTGGCACTCTTCACACGTTACCGTAGGCTTCCAGAAGAGGTTGATGACCTCGCCCGTTGCCCAGTGCCAATCCTCCCAGAAGGCTTCCTGTAGCCCAAGCACACTGGGTCCGGTGAGTTTGAGATGGGTATCGCGCCAGGGCCCGTGGCGTGGGTGCTGGCCCAGGTACTCGACGCCAATGTTGAATCCGCCCAGCCAACCGTAGGCCCCATCCACCACCAGAATCTTGCGGTGGTTGCGGAAATTAAGTTGGAACTGGTGCTTCAAGCCACGCGATGAACGGAATCCCGACAACTCAATGCCGCTCTCCCTGAGCTCACGGCAATAACCTTCCGCAAGCTTGCGACTGCCGATCTCATCGTAGAGAAAGTAGACCCGTACTCCACGCTCAACGGCGCGCTGTAAATGCTCCTTGAGCCGATGTCCCAATTCGTCGTGGCGCACAATAAAGAACTGGATCAATACATAGTGCTGTGCGGCATCGATACCCGCAAACAGGCTGTCAAACGTCTCCTTGCCATCAATCAGCAGCTCAACCTGATTGCCGCTGGTCAGCGGCATCATGGCAAGCTGCTCCACCGCCCGGATGTCCGGGTCTTCCTGCTCGACCACATAAGGTTCGACGTACGGATGGTAACGCGCCAGAATCCGCCGCAGCACCGTATCACGCTCGCCACGCGCGGATACATAACCGTAAAAACGCGGACGGCCGAAAATCCAGAACGCCGGGACCGCCACATAAGGTAAGGTCATTAACGAGATGATCCAGGCCACGGCCCCCTGGGAGGTACGACTGGAAAGCAGCGCCAGAATCGCCGACAGGAATCCCAAAACGTGCACCAAGAAAAGCAGCAGGCCGAACAGCCCTGACGTCATAATCTCTCCCTGAATACGTTACTCAACATAGACTACATTAGACAACAACGGCCCCGCCAGATGACGGGGCCGTTGAAACACAACACGCGACAGTGCGTCAATCAGGCCCGTTCGGCAATGATCTCTTTCCACTTGGCAGGTCCGGTGTGGTGCACTGACGTGCCCTGGCTGTCCACTGCCACGGTTACCGGCATGTCCTCGACCTCGAATTCGTAGATCGCCTCCATCCCCAGATCCGCGAAGCCGACCACACGGGATTTCTTGATCGCCTGCGCCACGAGATAAGCAGAGCCACCCACAGCCATCAGATAAATCGCCTTGTTGTCGCGGATCGCCTCAATGGCCGCCAGGCCACGCTCGGCCTTGCCCACCATGCCCAGCAGACCGGTCTCTTCCAGCATGGTGCGGGTGAACTTGTCCATCCGCGTGGCGGTCGTCGGCCCCGCCGGACCCACCACCTCGTCACCCACCGGGTCGACCGGGCCGACGTAGTAGATGAAGCGCCCTTTCAGGTCGACCGGCAGCGGCTCGCCCCTACCAATCATGTCCACCATGCGCTTGTGGGCGGCATCACGACCGGTCAGCAACTTGCCGTTGAGCAGCAGGGTGTCACCCGGCTGCCAGCTCTGCACTTCTTCCGGCGTAATGGTATCGAGATTCACGCGCTTGACGTTATCCCCCATCTCGCGGGTAATCTCGGGCCAGTCTTCCAGCCTGGGCGCCGGCAGTGCCGCCGGGCCGGAGCCGTCGAGGGTAAAATGCGCATGCCGGGTAGCAGCACAGTTGGGGATGATCGCCACCGGCTTGTTGGCCGCATGGGTCGGAAAATCCTTGACCTTGATGTCGAGCACTGTGGTCAAGCCACCCAGACCTTGGGCACCGATACCGCTCTTGTTGACCTTGTCGAAGATCTCCAGACGCAGCTCTTCGGCACGATTGGAGGGGCCACGCGCTTGCAACTCTTGTATATCGATGGGGTCAAGCAAGGCTTCCTTGGCAATCTCCATCGCTTTCTCGGCAGTCCCCCCAATGCCGATACCGAGCATACCCGGTGGACACCAGCCGGCACCCATCTGCGGAATCTGTTCCATCACCCAATCGACGACGCTATCCGAAGGGTTGAGCATGGCGAACTTGGACTTGGCCTCACTCCCACCGCCCTTCGCGGCCACATGCACTTCCACCGTATCGCCCGGCACGATCTTGTAATGGATGATCGCCGGCGTATTGTCGCCGGTGTTCTTGCGCGCTCCATCCGGATCCGCCAGAACTGAGGCACGCAACACGTTATCAGGTAGCGCGTAGGCGCGCCGCACGCCTTCATTGACCATGTCATCAAGGCTCA
>DXFC01000234.1 GCA_019114645.1 Candidatus Halomonas stercoripullorum | reverse complement strand
CCGGTGGCGTGACGGCTGACGCCCTGGCTGGCCTTGAGGCGGATGGCACCGAGGGGGGGGATGCCGAACAGGACGCGCTCTACGACGAGGCGGTGCAGTTTGTTACGGAGTCTCGCCGCGCCTCGATTTCGGCGGTGCAGCGCCGCTTCAAAATCGGTTATAACCGGGCTGCGCGCCTGGTGGAGGCCATGGAGGCCGCAGGAGTGGTTTCGGCGATGGGCTCCAATGGCGGGCGTGAGGTATTGGCTCCGCCGCCGGTGGGTCATTGAGCGGCGGCTGTCGGTGCCAGGCGACACCCATGCAGCAACCATGAAAGTACCAGCCGGGATGCAACCTGCCGGCGTGTAGCGGGTCCGAGAGACAGGATCCATCTGGATTCGTACAGGGAGAGAAACGATGAGCGTGAAGAAGTCCTTGGCTGCACTGACCTTGTCTCTTGCCATGCCAATGTGGGTGGTAGCCAGCGAAGGTGCCGAGCGCCTGACGGAGATGCTGGAACCATTGCAAACCTATGAGGCGAGCTTCGAACAGCTGATTCTTGATGGCAGCGGTGAGCGGCTGCAGCAGGTCAGTGGCCAAATGTGGCTGTCGCGCCCAGGCAAGTTCCGCTGGGAGGTGGATGCGCCATACCAACAGGAAGTGGTATCCGATGGCAGCGAGGTTTATCTCTACGATCCGGATCTGGAGCAAGTGACGGTACAGACACTTGATCAGCGGGTGACGCACACCCCTGCGTTATTGCTTTCCGGCAGCGCCCGCGAGCTGACCGAGAGTTATACGGTGTCACGACAACAGCAGGGCAGCAGCGAGGCGTTTCGTCTGGTGCCGAAGTCACCCGATACGCTGTTTGAAGCGCTGCACATGACGTTCAACAATGAACAACTGGCGGCACTGCAAATGATTGACAGCACGGGTCAGGAGACTGTTATCGAGTTCAGCGACATACGCACGAACCACAGTGTTGACGACAGTCTCTTCGATTTCCAGGTGCCTGACGGAACGGACGTAATTCGCGACACACACTGACACCTGCCATAAACCGACTCCCATTAGCGCCGCCTTTTAGGCGGCGCTTGCGTTGTTAATCTCTCTCTTCGCCCTGGTCGGCCTGAGCATCCAGCTCGGCGCGCCAGGCCATGATCTGTGCGTAGCGTTTCTCCTGGCCGTGGTCGCTGGGCTGATAGAAAGCCTCGTATGGCAGCCCGGCGGGCCAGCAGTCGTGGGCGCTGCCGGCCGGGTAGCCTTGTGGTTCATTATGAGCATAGCGATAGCCATGCCCGTGGCCAAGCGACTCCATGAGCTTGGTCGGGGCGTTGCGCAGGTAGGTAGGCACTTCGAGGCGGGGCTGTGCGGCGGCGTAGGCCTTGGCGCGGTTCCACGCCTGATCAATGGCGTTGCTCTTGGGTGCTACGGAGAGATGGATGGCGGCATGGGCGATGGCGCGCTGGCCTTCATAATCACCCAAGCGCAGGTAAGCGTCCCAGGCCGCCATGACCAGCGGCAGGGCGCGAGAATCAGCGTTGCCTACGTCTTCAGAGGCGATGGCCGCCAGGCGGCGGACCACATCCAGCGGGTCGCCACCGCCCTGCAGGAAGCGGGCGATATACAGCAGTGCCGCATCCTGGCGTGATGAGCGTATTGATTTATGGATCGCCGAAAGCAGGTCGTAGTAGTGATCACCCTGCTTGTCGAAAGCGCTAGCCTGGTGGCCGATGACCGCTGCCAGTGCCTCACGGTTCAGATGCTCGTCACCGCCCTCGACATGAGTGAAGTCACAGGCGCTTTCCAGCATGCCCAGGGCGCGGCGCGCGTCGCCGGCTGCGGCACGGGCCAGTATGCCGAGTACTTCGTCGTTGACAACGATGCGGCGTTTGCCCAGTCCACGCTCCGCGTCATTCAGTGCGCGTCGCATCACTTCGATGAGTTCGGTTTCGTCAAGCGAAGTCAGCACGTGGACGCGGGCGCGTGACAGCAGTGCCGAGTTCACTTCGAACGAGGGGTTTTCAGTGGTGGCCCCGATCAGCGTCAGCAGACCCGACTCCACATGAGGCAACAGGGCGTCCTGCTGACTTTTGTTGAGGCGGTGGATCTCGTCGAGAAACAGCAGGGTGGGGCTTTGTATGGAGCGGGCACGCTCCACTGCGGCGCGGATCTCCTTGACTCCCGCCATTACCGCTGAGAGTCGCTCCAGATGTGCGCCGGAATGTTGGGCCAGGATCTCGGCCAGGGTCGTCTTGCCGGTCCCGGGTGGCCCCCACAGGATCATTGAGCGCACCACTCCCGTTTCAGCCATACGCCGCAGTGGCTGGCCGGGGCCGACCAAAGCCTGCTGGCCCACATAGTCATCGAGATGGCGGGGGCGCATGCGGAAGGCCAGTGGGGCGGAATCGTCTGGTATCTGGTCGAAAAGCTCCATAGCTCACTCCATGATATTGGCAATGCGACCTTAGGCGGTATGCGGGCTTGCAGTATAACGACTAGCTTGAAAACAGCATCCCCTCTATGCAGAACCTGCTCTACGTCCCGCGACTCCAATACAATACCCCGCTCATCGGAAGAGGAGGTTTCGACATGGCCATGCTGAATCAGCTGCGTCAAGATCATGCCAACATGGCGCGCATGTTGCACGTTCTTCAGCTCAAGCAGAAGGCGCTGGCCGCGGGCGAACGCCCAAACTTTCAACTGGTTCGCGAGGTGACTGATTATATCCTTGATTACATGGAAGTCTTCGCCGTACCACTGGAGCGGATCTGCTCCGAGCGGCTGAAGACCCTGGTCCCCGAGACCGGAGAACTCACTGATCGGCTGTCGCAGGATTATCAGGGCCTGCGTGAGCGGTTGCTGCGCTTGTCTGACGATATCGACATGATTCTCATGGATGCCGTGGTTCCAATGGACCGCTTCAGTGAGGATCTCGATGCTTATCTGGAAGCGCACCGTCGCTACTTGCGCGATGAGCGTGAGCTGCTGTTTCCCCTGCTGCGCGAGCATTTCAGCAGTGACGATATGGAGCGTTTGGCGCAAGCACTGCCCGAAGATGCAGCCGCCAAGCTGGAGCAGTTGCAAGACGCCTATCCTGAACTTTATGCGGAGCTACGCGAAGCTGTCGAGCCTAATTTTGAATCCACGCTCTAACAGGCCCGGGTGGCCGACGTCAGACAGGGGCTTCAGGTCGGGCAGCATGCTGCTAGAATGGGGCCCTGTTTAATTCAGTAGCCCGCGATCCTTATGAAACCTGTTTCGTCATGCCCGGCCCGATACTGATCTTTGACTCTGGTGTCGGTGGTCTGTCGGTCATACCTGCCTTGCGCCGGTATCTGCCTGATGCCGCTCTGGTTTATGCCTGCGACAATGCCATGCTGCCCTACGGTACCCGCTCCGATGATTGGCTGGTACAGCGCATGCTGGCGGTTTGTGGGGCTGCGGTGGCCGCAAGCGGCTGCAGCGTCTTGGTGGTGGCGTGCAATACCGCCAGCACCCTGGCGCTCGATGCGCTACGTCACCGGCTGTCGGTGCCGGTAGTGGGCACGGTGCCGGCGATAAAGCCCGCCGCCGCCATGAGCGAGAGTCGCCATATTGGCCTGTTGGCGACCAGTGCCACTGTGTCACGCTCCTATACCGATCGGCTCATCAGCGAGTTTGCCGCTGATTGTCGTGTGACCCGAGCCGCTGCGGACTCCCTGGTGCAAGAAGCCGAACGCATACTGGCGGGTGGTGCGCCGGACCCGGCAGTGATCCGTTCCGCGCTGGAGCCTCTGCGGGCCCAGGCCGATCTCGACACCGTGGTGCTCGGCTGTACCCATTTTCCGCTGCTTGGCGAACATTTGGCGGCGGCGCTTCCCCGGCGGGTACGCCTGGTTGACTCCAGCGAGGCCATCGCCCGGCGTACGCTGCAGGTCGCAGCGGCATATGCCCGCAGAGTGGGGCGTGACCGCAGTCTGGCCACCGCACCGGATGCCAGGCTGGCCCGGGTACTGGCCGCTTTCGATTTTGACGCGCCAAGCCAACTGATCGCTAGTTGATCTTTTCTTACGTACACGCCTGGAGTTGCCGTGTCCATTCCTGTTGTCGACCCTGCGCGCTATGACCAGCAGCTCGCAGACAAGCACGAGCGCATCACTCAACAGTTCGCGCGGTTCAGTCCGCCTGAGCTGGAGGTGTTTGCTTCACCACCCAGTCATTACCGTCAGCGCTGCGAGTTTCGTATATGGCATGAGGGCAAAGACCTCTACTACGCCATGTTTGAAGTTGATAGTGAGAACCCTAAGCACAAGCGGATCATCCGTCTTGATGACTACCCCGTCGCCAGCCGGCGGATCAATGAGCTGATGCCGCGCCTGCGGGAGGCGTTGCTGGCCAGTGATGTGCTCCGCTACCGGCTCTTCCAGGTCGAATTTCTGACCACGCTTTCTGGCGCGGCATTGGTCACGCTGGTTTATCACCGGCCGCTGGATGCAGCGTGGGAAGAGCAGGCACAACGTCTGCAGACGAAGCTGGACATCGCGATTATCGGTCGCTCACGCAAGCAGCGACTGGTACTCGCAAGCGATCATGTCTGGGAGCGGCTGGAGGTGGATGGGCGTACGCTGCATTACCAGCAGGTAGAGAATAGCTTCACCCAACCGAATGCCGAAATTAACCGCGCCATGCTGGCCTGGGCGAGGGACGTGACCCGCAATAGCCTGGACAGTGACCTGGTAGAACTCTATTGCGGGAATGGCAACTTTACCGTGGCACTGGCCGAGAACTTCCGCCAGGTACTGGCGACAGAAATTTCACGCACCTCGGTAGCCAGTGCCCAGCAGAACCTGGTGGCCAATGATATCGCCAATGTGACGGTGGGGCGTATGTCGGCCGAAGAGTTTTCCGCTGCGCTCAAGGGCGAGAAGGACGGCAGAAGAGTCCGCGAGATGGCGCTGGAGACGTATGTTTTTTCCACTGTGCTGGTGGATCCGCCACGCGCGGGTCTGGATGAGTCGAGCTGTCGTCAGCTGAGCGATTATTCCCGAATCGTCTATATTTCATGTAATCCGAATACACTGGAGCATAATCTGGAGACTCTTTGCCGTACTCATCGCATAACGCGTTTTGCGTTATTTGACCAATTCCCCTGGACCCATCACTGTGAATGCGGAGTGTTGCTGGAGAAAAAGTCCGCCTGACTGCAATGTTGCGCAACCAAGTGGTTGTCAAGAAATAGACGGTTGTCTCCCGATGCGCAAACGACATGCTCTATGAAAAGACTGAGAAGTCGGTGGGGTGTGGTGTGGCGCTGACGTAAGCTCCAGGCAGGTGGTTGAAAGTCACGCGATTTTATCCACGGCCGAAAACGGTCCATGGCAGCCGAGGTGTGGGATGCAATACGAGATGAACGAAGCGGGACGGCAGGAAATACTCAAGCAGTTGCGTGAACGCCTGGAGAGTCGGCTTGAGAAGGCCCGGGCTGCGGAAGTGGAGGCTTTTGCCGGGCATTTCTACGCCATGGTTCCGTTGGAAGACCTCGTCAACCGGCGTCTGGATGATTTTTATGGTGCCACTT
>DXFC01000233.1 GCA_019114645.1 Candidatus Halomonas stercoripullorum | reverse complement strand
CATCGCCACATTGATGGGAATGGCGAAGGAGAGCCCCATGAAGCCGCCACTACGGGTGAATATCTGGGAATTGATGCCGATCACTTCACCATCGAGGTTGAACAACGGCCCCCCCGAATTACCCGGATTGATGGCCACGTCGGTCTGAATAAAAGGCACGTAGGCATCCCGAGGCAAGGTACGGTTGATGGCACTGATGATCCCCGCAGTCACGGAGTAATCGAAGCCGAAGGGAGAGCCAATCGCCGCCACCCACTCACCTACACGCAAAGTATCCGAATCTCCCATCTCCAGGGTGGGCAGACCGGTGGCTTCCACTTTCAGCAACGCAACATCGGTCTGGGTATCGGAACCGATCAGTTCAGCCTCAAGCTCACGGCGATCATTCAAGCGCACGACGATCTCGTCTGCACCCTCGACCACATGGGCATTGGTTAGAATGTAGCCGTCATCACTGACGATAAAGCCGGAACCGAGGGACTGCCGCTCCTGGCTCCGCCCGGGGCCGCCGCGGCCGGGGGGGGCCGGGAAGCGGTCACCGAAGAAGTGGCGAAAGATTTCTGGAATCTCTTGTCCACCAAAGCCTTCAAAAGAGTGCGAGCGGCCGGGCAGCATCCGGGTACTGGAAATATTGACTACCCCTGGAGCGGCCTGCTCTACCAGGTCCGTGAAATCAGGCAGTTCACGGGCAACCGCCGACTGCCAGGAAAGCAGCCCGGCCAGCAACAGCACCCAGAAGAAAAAGGTTCGTTGAATCAACGTCATCTTGAGGGCTCCAGCATAAGTGTTGTTCGTCATCACGATCCGCTCCTCATAACACACTTAAAGGCTCGACTTAATCTTCTGTGGCGGCATGCTCCTGCCACCTGAGATTTTCCGCCACTTGAATCAGTATGCGCGGCGGCAGCTCACCCATGGCCACTATCTGCATGGGGCGGCCGGCCACCATTTCATGACGGACCACAGCAAGGGAAATCCCCAGGCGATGCAAGCCCGGGATCAAGCGTTCGCGCCCATCCTCAATAGGCTCGACAAAAAGGCTCAAGGTCGACAGGCCATCACTATAGATACGATGAGCGCTATTACGCCCTGGTGATTCGTCAACCGGCTGGCCAATAAAGCCACTGGGTAACCAGTCCGGCCACCATGGCTGTTCGGGAAGCTCTCGTGCGGTGTCGAGCAGCACCACGCCGTCATGCAGACGCAGGGCCTCGAGCTCGGTCAGCTGAAAGGTTTCCACGACGCGACCGCGCTCATCAATAAGCTCATGTTTCAGCACCAGTGCGGTCTGGGTGTCGAGCCATAACCGGTGACCGAAACGCATCCCGTCGAGAGGCTGAATGTCAAGGCGCACCGCACTACGATTGGCAATGCGATCATCACCGCCTGTCGCTAGACGGTAGTATTTGTCGACATGGCGCGCCACTCCGGCAGGCGACGCTACTGCCTCCCCCTGATTGGACCAGTGTAACCGGCCAATGCGCCCTTGCCGTTCAAAGGTCATGGCCGGCCCATCGAGAAACCGCGCCGTATCCTGTTCGACGCCTGCTTCGATGTCGCGGGACAACGCAAGGGTGCGTACACCATCGAGCCCAATTCTGACTGCAAGCGCCTGGAACACATGACAATGGCCCGCCCAGAGGCTGCGTTCAAACCAATCCCGTGGCGTTACCGGCGGCTCCCACTTGGCCAATTGACGGCAATCAAAATGGTCACCTTGAACCGGTCCGTCTGGTGCCTGCCCGACTTGGGAAAAGGCAAGCGTCGACGCCAGACAGGTCAGCATGACGGTACTGCCGAGAGCCGCAAGTCGCCTCGCGGCATAGCTGCCAGCCATCAACGCTGCTCCGGTGCCTCATGGCCCGAGGCTCTCAGCAATGGCATCCAGACATCGCCACTCCGATAGGTGGCTCCCTTGGCGTGCCGGTCAAGGTAGGACTGCAACAGGCTCGCCTGCGCCTGGTCCGTACTACTTGACTGGTGTGGGCTCGGCGTCAAGAAGAGCGGGCTTTCGACACTGAGGCCTACCGGCATCAATCCGGCAGATTCGTTCAAGGAAGCGGGAGAAAAGAGCGGCATCCCCACCGGCATGGCCTGACTGCGCCCACTCGCCTGGACCGCCAGCCCACGCTGCGGCTGGGCGTCGACGGCAGGGGCTTCACCGCCAGCCAGTGTGGCACCCTCGCTTGCACCAGGGGTCTCACCACCGTGGTAGAACTGTACGCCGGTAATGACCATCAGGCTGACGGCAGCAGCAATACCGGCGCTACGCGCAAAGGAGTGAGAGCGACGCGGTGCGAAGCGTGGCTGTTCCACTGCCGGTACCGGCTCGGCCTCGATTCGTGCCATGATGCCTGCCGAAAGGTCAGTACTGACGTCGATATTCTGATCCCGTCTCAATACGCTGCGCATCAAGTGATAGCGACGCCAGGCTTCTGCTGCGTCATGTTCACTTTCGAACGCCTTGAGCGCTCGCCGCAGCTCGAGATCGTCACCCTCGTTGTCCATCAGGGCAGAAAGCGACTCTCGTGCAATCCGACTCATTCCTTACACCCCCACCTCAGCAAGGCACCCTACCTTGCGACTATGTTCCCGGCATTCCCGACCGCACCTAACCGGAATGCCGACAGCCCGTTTGCCGTATTTATTTATGTAACGGCCAATGCTTCAGACGCTATCAAGGCAAGACAGTTCCTTAGTCACGCGCAAAACCGTCAAAAAAACTACTCCGCAACGGGTTCTCTGCCCCTGGCAGTCGTCACCAGCGGCTGAATATGCTGGTCGACGGCTTCACGTGCCCGGAAGATCCGTGAGCGTACCGTCCCTACCGGACACTGCATGACATTGGCAATGTCTTCGTAGGAAAGTCCATCGAGCTCACGCAAGGTGATCGCAGTACGCAAATCCTCGGGCAAGTTTTCGATGGCTTCGAATACGGCTGTTTCCAGTTGATCCCGCGCCAGTGCCGACTCCGGCGTCTCAATATCGGCAAGCCGCCCGCTGTGGTCGAGGATCTCGGCGTCAGCGATATCAAGGTCGCTGCCAGGCGGCCGCCGGCCTTTCGATACCAGATGGTTCTTCGCCGTATTGATGGCAATGCGGTACATCCACGTATAGAAAGCACTTTCTGCGCGGAACTTGCCGAGCGCCCGATAGGCTTTGATAAAAGCTTCCTGAGCAACATCCTGCACTTCGGCATGATCCTGCACGTAGCGTCCGATCAGACCCAGAATCTTGTGCTGATATTTTTTTACCAGCAGATCGAATGCTCGGGTATCGCCTTTTTGTGCACGCTCCACCAACTGCTGGTCGGTTTCCCGGTTACCCATTCATGCCCTCCCCGACGAGGCCACGCCCCGAAACGGGATGATGGAGAGCGATATCATTCGATCGTTTGCCTGCATGTGTTCATCCGGATCCCATTGGCCCTTGTAAAATCCCTTGCTGCTGTATGTCCCTGGGCAACGCCGCCCTTTTTTACCAAGGTCGTAATTTTTACCCAATCACTATTGTGCCAAGTGTTCCCGTTTCTGGTCTGCACATCAAGCCGGGCATCTGCGTGGATCACGCCAACCTCGACGCCGCCGGCGTTAAGACAAATGACGCTTCGTCAGGTTCCATTACGTTTTCCGATTCTTGTTCCAGCGGGTGTATAGTAGTCCCACTCTTTTGCTTTCAATGCATCACGCCACAGGTAGAATTATGTCAGACCAGCAGGTCAGTAACCTTAACGTCCTGTCCCAGGACGTCCTGATCACCCCGGAAGCCCTCAAGCGGGAAATTCCGCTACAGGGGGTAGCGGAACAAACGGTTATCGAAGGCCGCCGGACGATTCAAAACATACTCGACGGCAGCGACCCGCGCCTACTGGTCGTGGTTGGCCCCTGCTCGATTCATGATGTTAATGCCGCCCTCGACTATGCCCGGCGCCTGCGCCAGCTGGCCGATGCGGTAAAAGACAGTCTGTTTCTCGTCATGCGGGTTTACTTTGAGAAGCCACGCACCACGGTTGGCTGGAAAGGCCTGATCAACGACCCCAACCTCAATGGTTCGTTCGAGATT
>DXFC01000232.1 GCA_019114645.1 Candidatus Halomonas stercoripullorum | reverse complement strand
TAGCGCTTGGCCATGGCCAGGTAGCCCTGTGCTGCCTGGCGATAGTCGCCGCGTTGCCCGGCCAGTTCAGCGGTTAGCAGGGTAGCCAGGCCTTCGGCATCCAGGCCGCTTTCAATGGGCGCTGCCGAGGTCAGGGGATCTTCCTCAAGCGTAGCGAAGGGTGGCGGGTGGGCCAGGTTTTGACAGCCGGCCACCAGTGCGGCAAGGCCAAGTGCGGCAAGGCTTGGCAGTGCCAGCCTGATTGCCAGTCCATGGCGAGAAGTGCGTGTCAGCATTGAGGGCATCGGCATCTCATTCGGTCTCCCAGGCTATCAGCATAACGGCTAGCGACGCGGGGGCAAAGGAGCCACGGCACAAATGACGGGATGGGCGAATCACGGCATTGCGGAAACGGGCCCTGTTGTGGACGCCGAGTGCGAAAGGGTGTGATAGAATAGGACGCCGCAGAAATGTTTATTCAATTACGGTTTTACGATGCCGGTCGAATTACCTAAGACACTAGACGCATGACGCTTCTTGCCCTTGGAATCAATCACAGAACGGCCGCTGTTGCGGTGCGCGAGCGGGTAGCCTTTACCCCTGCCCAGCTTGAGGCAGCGTTGGCTGAACTGCGCCGATTGCCCCGGGTGCATGAAGCGGCAGTGCTCTCCACCTGTAACCGTACCGAGCTCTATTGCGTTACCGAGCCGAGTGGCGAAAGCGTCATCCTGGACTGGCTGGGCCAGTTCCATGGCTTGTCGATCGATGAACTGGCGCCCAGCGCCTACCATTATCTGGACCATGAGGCGGCGCGACATTTAATGCGGGTTGCCGTGGGGCTGGATTCGATGGTGCTGGGCGAGCCGCAGATCTTGGGCCAGCTCAAGGATGCCTATCAGTCGGCGCGTGAGGCCAACGGTCTGGGTGGCGAGCTGGAGCTGCTGTTTCAGCACACCTTTGCCGTGGCCAAGCAGGTGCGTACGCGTACCGGTATCGGCCAGAACCCGGTTTCGATAGCTTATGCCGCGGTAAGCCTGGCCAGCCGCATCTTCGAGGATTTCGCCCGCTCCCGGGCGCTGTTGATCGGTGCCGGCGAGACGATTGAACTGGTCGCCCGCCATCTGCGCGACGCCGGCGTGCGCGATATGATCGTGGCCAACCGTACGCGTGAGCGTGCCGAGGTGCTGGCGCGTGAGTTCAATGCCGAGGCGATCTCGCTCAATCAGATTCCCGAGGCGCTGGTGCGTTCGGATATCGTGATCTCTTCCACGGCTGCGCCGTTGCCTATTCTGGGCAAGGGCATGGCCGAGCGCGCACTGAAACAGCGTCGACACCGGCCGATCTTCATGGTGGATATTGCGGTGCCGCGGGATATCGAGCCCGAGGTCGGCGATCTTGGCGATGTCTTTCTCTATACCGTGGATGACCTCAATGAGGTTATTCAGGAAAACCGTCGGCAGCGCCAGGCGGCGGCCGAACAGGCCGAGTCGTTGATCGAACACGGTGTGCATGTCTGGCAGCATGAGCGGCGCGTACGCAGCAGTGGCGAGCTGATCCGGCGTTTCCGTGATACCGCCGCTGAAGTGCGCGAACACTCGGAGCGCCAGGCGCTGGCCAGGTTGGCCCGTGGCGAGAATCCTGAAGACGTCATTCGCATGTTGGCGCATCAGTTGACCAACCGACTGTTGCATCGGCCTACTGTGGCCATGCGCGAGGCGTCGGGAGGCGAGCGTCATGATCTGCTGGATGCCGCCGAGACACTGCTGCTCGATATCCCATCTTCCAAAAAACTCTGACAGGACACGGCATGAAAGCGACACTGCGCCAGCGTCTCGATGGTTTCGTCGAGCGCTTCGAGGAGCTTGCCGCGTTGTTGGCCGAACCCGATGTGATTCGTGACCAACCCCGTTTTCGCGATTACTCCCGTGAATATTCCGAACTGGAGTCGCTGGTCGAGGCCTGGCGTGACTATCGTGGCATCGAGCAGGACATGGAAGCCGCCCGGCAACTGCTGGATGACAGTGATGACGAGATACGTGAACTGGCGCAACTGGAGCTGGACGAGGGCCGCGAACGTCTGGAGGCGCTGGACGGCAAGCTCAAGCAGTTGTTGTTGCCGCGAGACCCCGACGATGGGCGCAATGTGTATCTCGAAATTCGCGCCGGTACCGGTGGCGATGAGGCCGCGCTATTCGCTGGTGACCTGTTCCGCATGTACTCCCGTTATGCCGAGAAGCGTGGTTGGAAAGTCGAAGTGATCAGTGCCAACCATGGGGAACATGGGGGGTATAAAGAGCTGATTTCCCGGATCAAGGGAGAGGGTGTCTATGCCCGGCTCAAGTTTGAATCCGGTGCCCATCGCGTCCAGCGGGTGCCGGCCACGGAGTCCCAGGGGCGTATCCACACCTCCGCCTGTACCGTGGCGGTAATGCCTGAAGCGGACGAGATGAGCGATATCGATATCAACCCGGCGGATCTGCGCGTGGATACCTTTCGCTCCAGTGGTGCGGGGGGGCAGCACGTCAACACCACCGATTCGGCGATTCGTATCACCCACTTGCCCAGTGGGGTCGTGGTCGAGTGTCAGGAGGAGCGCAGCCAGCACAAAAACCGCGCCAAAGCCATGGCGCTGCTGGCCGCACGCCTCAAGCAGAGCGCCCTGGAGAGCCGGCAACGCGAGCAGGCCGATACACGCCGCAGCCTGGTGGGCTCGGGTGACCGTAGTGAACGCATACGTACCTACAACTTCCCGCAGGGGCGCCTGACCGACCACCGTATCAATCTGACCCTGTATAAGCTGAGCGAGGTCATCGACGGCGAGCTCGACGAGGTGCTGGACCCCTTGAGCCAGGAGCATCAGGCGGAACAGCTTGCCGCCTTGCAGCAGGAGGCGTGATGCGCATCGATGTGCTGCTGGCCCGCGCCGCGGAGCGCCTGGGGCAGACAGGCTCGCCCAGTCCACGACTCGACGCCGAAGTCCTGTTGTGTCATGTGTTGGAGGTGGATCGTACCTGGCTCTACACCTGGGGCGATCGCACCATTGATATCTTTCCACGTGCCCGCTTTGAAGCGTTGGTGGCGGCCCGGGCGGCAGGTCAGCCCGTGGCTTACCTGACCGGGGAGCGAGAGTTCTGGGGGCTGCCGCTAGCCACTTCCGCTGATACCCTGATCCCCCGGCCCGATACCGAAACCCTGGTCGAGGTGCTGCTTGAACTGGCGGTAACAGAGAGTGGCTGCCTGCTTGACCTGGGGACCGGCATCGGTGCCATTGCCCTGGCCTTTGCCAGCGAGCGCCCCGCCTGGGAGGTGCATGGCGTCGATTGTGTGGAGCCGGCCGTAGCACTGGCGGCAGACAACGCCCGACGCCTGGGGATTGGCAACGCCCGCTTTCGCTGCAGCGACTGGTTCGCCAGCCTGGCAGGAGAGCGCTTTACGCTGATTGCTTCCAACCCTCCTTATATCGATGCACAAGACCCGCACCTGGTGCAGGGGGATGTGCGTTTCGAGCCGCACTCCGCGTTGGTGGCCGCAGATGCCGGTCTGGCTGATCTGCGCCACTTGGTTGAGCAAAGCGCGGCTCATCTGGAGCCGGGGGGCTGGCTGGCTCTCGAACATGGTCACACCCAGGGCGCAGCCGTGCGTGCGTTGCTGATAGCCAAGGGGTATCGGGCAGTGACTAGCCGGCGCGATCTGGGTGGTAACGAACGGGTCACGTTTGGCCAGTTGTCACGGTAGCAAAGTGCGCAGGGCAAGCCGGATGTAATGGCTGGCTACTGTTGGTTGGTGTGCTGGAGGGAATGGCACCACTGTGGTACACCTGTGCAGGAAATAATACTAAAAACCTGGCTTGTTCCTATGGCAGCTTGTTGGTTATACGTCTGATTGTCTCGTTTTTCAGACGGTTTTGCTGTCATGGCGACAGTTCGCTCACTCTGTTGGCTTCCTTACGACAATGAAAAACAGGACTCGCTCGCTCGATCGTATCGATCTCAATATCCTGCGCTGCCTGCAGGAAAATGCACGCATTTCTTATGTTGATCTCGCCGCCGAGGTTGGCCTTTCCACCACCCCCTGTCTGGAGCGCGTCAAGCGCCTGGAGAAAGCGGGAATCATCCGTGGTTACAAGGCGGTACTTGATCCCCGAGCGCTCAAGGCAAACCTGTTGGTTTTCGTCGAGATCAGCCTGGAGACGCAGTCGCCCACGGTATTCGATGAGTTTCGGCGTGCGGTTACCCGGCAACCCCAGATTCAGGAGTGTCATCTGGTTTCGGGACATTTCGATTATATTCTCAAGTGCCGCATCCCCGAGATGTCAGCGTACCGCCAGTTGCTTGGCGACGTGGTGTTGACCCTTCCCGGGGTCAAGGAGTCGAAGAGCTATGTGGTCATGGAAGAGGTCAAGGAGGAGTTCTCTCTCTACCTGCCTGATTTTGCGGAGTTTGACGACAAGTAATGGCGATGAATGATGAGGCGCTGCTGCGCTATAGCCGGCAGATCATGCTGGAGGCAATCGATATCGAGGGGCAGGAACGCCTGCTGGGCTCGCGGGTACTGATAGTGGGCGCAGGCGGGCTGGGCTCGCCGGTTGCCCTCTATCTGGCTGCTGCAGGGGTGGGGCACCTGACCCTTGCCGATGCCGATGTGGTGGAACTTTCCAATCTGCAGCGTCAAATCGCTCATGGCATGGCGGACCTGGGGCGCAACAAGGCGCGGTCAGCGCGGGAGGCGGCGCTGGCGCTGAATCCCGGCTGTGAGATTACGCTGGTGGAGACCCACCTGGATGAGGCAGGACTGGATGCAGAAGTGGCTAAAGTTGATCTGGTACTTGACTGTACGGATCGCTTTTCCAGCCGTTATGCCATCAATGCGGCCAGCCAGCGAGCGCGTAAGCCGCTGATTTCGGGGGCGGCCATCGGTTTTTCAGGACAGCTGGCGGTCTATGATTTCAGTGATCCGGCATCGCCCTGTTACGCCTGCCTGTATCCTCCGGGTGAGGGCGGGGATGAGGGCATGAGCTGCGCCGAAAGCGGTGTGATCGCTCCGCTGGTGGGCGTGATTGGCAGTTTTCAGGCGCTGGAGGCGATCAAGCACCTTGGCGGGGCGGGTACCGTCCACCGTGGGCTCTCCACGTTTGATGGCTTGCGGGGGGTGTGGCGACACTACCAGGTACCCCGTGATCCTGCCTGTCCGGTTTGCGCTAGTGATTGAATAGGGTGCTTGAAAAGGATATTCCATCGTGACGGCGAGCCCCGCATCCTACTACCGCGACACCCTCAAGGTTCAGCTTGAGCATGGCTGCCCGCAGCAGGCCGGCCGGCAGCGCTACGACGTTTGCGTGATTGGCGGCGGCATTACCGGCTGCTCCGCTGCGTTGCATCTTGCCGAGCGCGGCTATTCGGTTGTTCTGCTTGAGGCGCGGGAGCTGGGCTTTGGTGCTTCCGGGCGCAGTGGTGGACAGATTCTGCCCGGCTTGGGTACCGATATGGCCACGGTGGAGAAAGCGCTTGGCCGCGAGCGTGCGCGCGAGGTGTGGGAAATGAGCCGTGAGGCGGTACGTCTGACGGCTGAGCTTGTCGACGCCCACAGGATTCCGTGCGATCTTGGCTGGGGCTATCTGCATGCGGCGGTCAAACCACGCCATGTGCGTGAATTACGCGAATTTCAGGCGAGCATGGCCCGCGACTATGGCTATGAGGCGTTGCGCTGGCTGGAGG
>DXFC01000231.1 GCA_019114645.1 Candidatus Halomonas stercoripullorum | reverse complement strand
TGGCATGGTGGGTCATACTTTCCACTCTACCCGTATGTATCGTGGGGTTTGCCCTGCATGATGTCGTCGAAGGCTATGCCCGCTCACCGCTTGTGATCGGCGCGGCCATGATTGGTTTTGGTCTGGTATTGAGCTTTGCTGATTGGCGGGCAAGTGCCAAACGTAGCGAATACCAACTCCACCTGCGTGACGCCATTCTGATCGGACTGGCCCAAGTGCTGGCGTTGATTCCCGGCACCTCACGTTCCGGCATTACCATGACGGCAGCACTGCTACTCGGCATGAGTCGCGAAGGGGCAGCGCGTTTCTCGTTCTTGATGTCGATCCCCGTGATTACCCTCGCATCCAGTCTTGAAGTCTTCGGGTTGATACGGGCAGTCCAGGAAGTCGAGTGGCTGGGGTTGGTAGCCGGCGTGGTATTGTCGGGAGCCAGTGCCTATATCTGTATTTACTATTTTATCGCTTTTATCCAGCGTATCGGCATGCAGCCTTTTGTCGTTTACCGCATCGCTCTCGGATTTTTGCTGCTGTGGATATTCTGGTAATAGGCGAGATGAGTCGAGGAGACCTGTTGTCATGACATCGACCTTGCGCCCTGGATGGGCCGCGATATTCTACCTGTTATTGGCGGGAGTGGTGCCCTTGCTGGCGGGCTGTTCCGAGAGCGACCGCCCGCTGGAGTCTCCCGTTCGCCTTGAAGGTGCCATTTTCGGTTCGTTTTACCAGGTAACGCTGGCTGATCCCCTGACCCAGGACCAAGCGAATGAACTGCAAGAGGGCCTGGATGAGGTGCTTGAGCAGGTTGATGCGGCAATGTCGATCTATCGCGACGATTCTGAATTGATGGCTTTCAACCAAGCCCCGCTTGGGGAGTGGCAGCCACTCTCCAATGCGCTGATTGACGTTCTCGCAATCAGTCGTTCGGTCAGCGAGGCGAGCCACGGTGCCTTTGATACCACCATTGGAGACTTGGTCAATCTGTGGAGTTTTGGGTCCGAGGCGCGCCCGCGTGAAGTACCCGATCCCGCTGACCTGCAGCAGCGCCTGGAAGAGGTCGGTATCGAAGCTGTCGAGATTGATGAAAATGCCTTGCAGGCGCGGCGTCTACGAGACGTGTTCGTGGATCTCGGGGGTGTGGCCAAGGGCCATGCCGTAGACCGGGTTGCTGCATATCTGGATAGCCAATCGCTGGAACATTACCTGGTCAACCTGGGCGGTGACCTGAGTGTGCGTGGCTATCGCGATACTGCCGAGGAACCCTGGCGAATTGGTATCGAAGCACCACTGGACGACCAGCAACAAGCCACGCATATCGTGCCGCTGCATGATATTTCGCTGGCGACCTCGGGGGATTATCGCAATTATTTCGAAGCGGAAGGACAGCGCTACTCCCACGTTATCGATCCACGTAACGGCTATCCCATCGAGCATCGTGTGGCATCGGTAACAGTGGCGCATCCCTCCAATACCTGGGCCGACGCCTGGGCGACCGCCATGTTGGTGCTGGGTGAGGAGGAAGGTCTGGCCCTGGCACGCGAGCAGGGTCTCAAGGTGTTGCTGTTGCTGCGTGAGGGTGAAGGCTGGAGCAGCGTGGCAAGCCCGGAGTTTGCCGAGTTTGTGGGTCAGGAGTTGACGGCTGAAATGAATCTCGACGTGCGCTGAGTAGAACAAGGACATTACGATGATACTGGATGTGGTGATTCTGGCGGCCGGCCAGGGTACGCGGATGCGTTCGACACTGCCCAAAGTGCTGCATCGGCTGGCGGGTAAACCGATGGTGTGCCATGTGCTGGATACCGCCCGCGAGCTTGAAGCGCAGCGTTTGCATGTCGTGGTCGGTCATGGTGCAGAGCAGGTGCGTGAAGCCCTCTCCGGGTACTCGCTGAACTTCGCCTTGCAAGCTGAACAGAAAGGCACGGGGCATGCTGTGGCCCAGGCCCTGGACGGACTGGGCGACGGCAAGGTGCTGATCTTGTATGGCGATGTACCGCTGATCCGACGCGAAACACTGGCTGCGTTGCTGGCGCAAGTGAGTGAAACCCGCATGGGGTTGCTCAGCGTAACGCTCGATGATCCGACCGGTTACGGCCGTATCGTGCGTGATGCCAATAACGAGGTAGTGGCCATTGTCGAGCAGAAGGACGCGAGTGCCAGCGAACTTGCTATCCGTGAATGCAATACCGGGATCATGGCGATGACCGCCGCCCAGCTTGGACGCTGGTTGCCACAGCTCTCCGCTGACAATGCCCAGGGCGAGTACTACCTGACCGATGTGATCGCCATGGCTGCAGCCGAGGGGATCACCATTGCCACCGCTCAGCCGGCGGAGCCGCAGGAAGTAGAAGGCGTCAACAATCGCTTGCAACTTGCGCGTCTGGAGCGTGCCTATCAGGCGCGCATTGCTGATGAGCTGATGCTTCAGGGTGTCGCGCTCTACGATCCCTCACGCATCGATGTACGCGGTCGATTGCGCTGCGGTCATGATGTGGAAATTGATGTCGGCTGTGTTTTCGAGGGCGATGTGGAGCTGGGTGAAGGGGTACGCATCGGAGCGCACTGCGTGATTCGTGACAGCCGTATCGGTGCCGGGACTGTTATCGAGCCGCATAGCGTGATCGATACTACCGTGGTGGCGGGACACGGTCATATTGGCCCTTTCGCCCGGCTGCGTCCGGGCACACGTCTAGCAGCAGGGGTCAAGATTGGCAACTTCGTCGAGACCAAGAACGCCGAGTTGGGTGAAGGCAGCAAGATCAACCACCTGAGTTACGTGGGCGATGCGCGACTGGGGCGTGATGTCAATGTCGGGGCCGGCACCATTACCTGCAATTACGATGGTGCCAACAAGCATGTCACCGAGATTGGCGATGGTGCCTTTATCGGTTCCAATACGGCGCTGGTGGCGCCGGTCAGCGTTGGTAGCGGTGCGACGATCGGTGCCGGCTCAACCATTAGCAGGGACGTTCCCGACGGTGCTCTGGGAGTTTCCCGGGCACGTCAATTGAACAAACCCGACTGGGTGCGTCCTACCAGAAAAAACCGGGACTGAAGCAATCGCGAGGAGTCGTCATGTGTGGAATCATCGCTGCCGTTGCCCAGCGCAATGTGGAAGGCATCTTGCTTGAGGGGCTCAGGCGGCTAGAGTATCGCGGTTATGATTCGGCCGGCATGGCGGTTATCGATACTTCCGGCGCGCTTTCCCGGCGTCGGGCACTGGGTAAGGTAGCGGCGCTTGAAGCCATGCTCACGACGTCCCCACTGCCGGGACATTGCGGTATTGCCCACACACGCTGGGCTACCCATGGCAAGCCCAGCGAGAAAAATGCGCATCCGCATCAGTCGGGGGCCCAGCTGGCGCTGGTACACAACGGTATTATCGAAAACCACGAAACCTTGCGGCGTGAGCTCGAAGCGCAGGGGTATACCTTTACATCCGAGACCGATACCGAAGTGGTGGCGCATCTGCTGGAGCGTGAGACCCGCCTGGGAGATGGTCTGCTGGCCGCAGTGCAGCGGGTTCTGGCACGACTGGAGGGCGCCTATGCGCTGGCGGCGGTGCATGCCGCAGAACCAGATGTCATTGTGGGTGCCCGCAAGGGCAGCCCGCTGGTGGTAGGGCTGGGGATTGACGAGGCTTTTCTGGGCTCGGATCCGCTGGCGCTGCTGCCGGTCACCGACCGCTTCATCTATCTTCAGGAAGGCGATCTGGTACAGCTTTCCGGTGCCGGCCAAATTGCCATTTTCAATGCCGAGTGCAAGCCTGTCGAACGCCCGATACAGCTTTTTGAACATGCTGACGGAGTGGCCAGCAAGGGCGAGTATCGCCATTTCATGCTCAAGGAAATACATGAGCAACCGAGAGTGGTCGCTGCCACTCTGGAAGGGCGTCTAAGTGAAAAGGCGGTACTGCCTGAATGTTTTGGTCCCCGGGCCGAGACGCTGTTTGCAGAGGTTCGCCAGGTACATATCGTCGCGTGTGGTACCAGCTATCACGCGGGGTTGGTGGCACGCTACTGGCTGGAACGCTACGCCGGTATCCCGGTGCAGGTGGAAGTTGCTTCGGAGTACCGCTACCGCAGCGTGGTAGTGCCTGAGAACACACTCTTCGTGACCTTGTCGCAGTCCGGTGAAACCGCCGATACCCTGGCGGCATTACGCTTTGCCAGGGAGCAGCACGGTTATCTTGCGACGTTGGCCATCTGCAACGTTCCCGGTAGCTCGCTGGTGCGGGAGTCGGACCTGACACTGATGACCCAGGCCGGACCGGAGATTGGGGTGGCTTCCACCAAGGCGTTCACTACGCAGCTGACGGCACTGCTGTTGCTGGCGCTGGCGCTGGGACGTATCAAGGGGCTGGATAATGCGACCCAGGCGGAGGTAGTCAGTGGGCTACGCGGCTTACCCGAACTGATGCGCCAGGTATTGGAACTGGATGGTGCCATCGAGGCACTGTCGACGGCGTTTGCGGAAAAGCACCATGCGCTCTTTCTTGGTCGCGGTGCACATTTTCCGATTGCGCTTGAGGGGGCGCTCAAACTCAAGGAAATATCCTACATCCATGCCGAGGCTTACCCCGCCGGGGAGCTTAAGCATGGTCCTCTGGCGCTGGTGGACAGCGAGATGCCGGTGATCTCGGTTGCGCCCAATGACGAGCTGCTTGATAAACTGAAATCCAATCTTCAGGAGGTCAGGGCGAGGGGGGGTGAACTTTATGTATTTGCCGACGAGAAAGTCGCCTTCGAGGCGCAAGAAGGGTTGCGTGTAGTGCAGCTGCCCCATGTGCATGAAGCCGTGGCTCCCATTCTCTATACCTTGCCGCTGCAGCTGCTGAGTTATCACGTGGCGGTACTCAAGGGGACCGATGTGGACCAGCCGCGCAACCTGGCCAAGTCGGTCACTGTAGAGTAGTTGCCTGGCTGTTGATAACTTGTGTTGACAAGTGTGTTAACCACGCTGTCAGGCGGATCAGGCAAGTCCTACCTGGCAGGGCATAGGCTGTATATATTTTTTTCGGAAAAGCCAGGAAGCCCGTTCTACGGGCTTTTCACGTATGGGTGCCAATGTTTTCGATGGTTCACTCTGAACCCAAAGCAAGCCAAACAGTACGCTACGACTTTTGGCTAGCCTGCTCTATCCTGTGGATAAATCCGGGGAAAACTCCTTTTTTACCAGTGGATATCAATGAATAACCCCGATTGCGGAGGCGGCCACCATGTAGCTCGGCAAAAATTGGCGGGTCAGGGCTCGAACAGCCCTGGATAGCTGGCATTCACGCCCTTGATCAGATAGATTTTCTGCCTTGTCTGACTGGTATCACGGTAAACAGCTGTTTTTTTCGCTAGAGCTGGTTTAACAAACGGATTCATAACAAACGGGTGACCCATGTCTAAACTCGTCCATGCGCAGTGGTCCTCGCGGATGGCCTTTATCTTGGCCGCTACCGGTTCCGCTGTGGGGCTGGGCAATATCTGGCGCTTCTCCTATCTTGTCGGCGATAGTGGGGGAGCCGCCTTCGTACTGATCTATCTTGCCTGTGTGGCCCTGGTGGGGCTGCCGGTGCTTGTGTCCGAGTGGTTAATTGGCCGCCGCGGCCAGAAAAACCCCATTCATGCCATGGCGGAGCTGGCGACCAAGAGCGGTCAGCCCAAGGCCTGGGCCCTGGTGGGGGCTAGTGGTGTCCTGGCGGCATTTC
This sequence comes from Candidatus Halomonas stercoripullorum, assembly GCA_019114645.1. Classification (GTDB taxonomy): domain Bacteria; phylum Pseudomonadota; class Gammaproteobacteria; order Pseudomonadales; family Halomonadaceae; genus Halomonas; species Halomonas stercoripullorum. The sequence continues at coordinate 1,314 of DXFC01000231.1, read as the reverse complement.
TGATTCTTTCCTTCTACAGCATTATTGGTGGCTGGTCGCTCAGCTATACCCTGGGTTCTGTCACTGGCCGTTTTAGTGGTCAGGATATTGATGGTATCGGGGCTATTTTCGGTAACTTGCTGGGCAGCCCCGGTATTTTGGCCTTATGGCACACCGCCTTTATGGCGCTGGTCATCTGGATTGTGGCGCGTGGTGTCACCAAGGGGCTGGAAGGTGCCGTGCGTACCATGATGCCGGCGCTGGTGTTGCTACTGCTGATATTGGTTGGCTACGGCATGACCACTGGCCACTTTGGTGAAGCCATGGCCTTCATGTTCCGTCCTGACTGGAGTGCCGTCACGGGTGGTGTTGTGCTTGCCGCCATGGGGCAGGCTTTTTTCACCCTGTCGTTGGGCATGGGCATTATGATGGCTTACGGCTCCTACCTGGGCGAAGAGGTCAGCCTGCTGGGTACCGCCCGCACGGTGATTGTGCTTGATACCATCATTGCCCTGCTGGCGGGTATGGCCATTTTCCCCATCGTTTTCGCCAATGGCATGAGCCCCAGCGAAGGCCCCGGCCTGATTTTCGTTAACCTGCCGGTGGCATTCGGCAATATAGCCGGTGGGACACTCCTCGGTTTGATGTTCTTCCTGCTGCTGACCTTTGCTGCGCTGACGTCGGCGATTTCGCTGCTGGAGCCAACGGTGGAGCTGGTTGAGGAGCGTACGCCGCTATCGCGTGTAGGCGCGACCATCATCAGCGGTGTTGCGGTCTGGGTGTTGGGCATTGCGGCATTGCTGTCGTTTAACATCTGGGATGATGTTCTATTCTTTGGCCTGAATATCTTCGATCTGCTGGATACGTTTACCAGCAAGGTAATGTTACCGCTGACCGGGCTGGGTGCCATTATCTTTGTGGCCTGGTGTCTTGAGCGTAATAGTGTGACTCAGGAACTCGGGCTGACAGGCGGTAAAGAGCAGCTGTGGAATCTGGTGGCTCGCTATGTGGCACCAATCGGCCTGATTGCTGTGTTTCTGGCGGGGTTGTTCTAACGGGGTTGGCTGGGCTTGAGTGCCAACCCTGGGGATAGCGGAGGGGAAGCCTCCCCGTGAGCCGCTATCCCCAAGGATAGGACTCGCCAAGTCGAGTTGTCGTGGCCGCCTGGTGGCGGCCTGATCCATGTGTTTATTTAGTGTTTTTCTTCGTCGACCAAACCAGCGATATCTCGCTCCAGTTGCTTGAATTCGTTATGCAGCTCGATACCGCGACGGGCACGTAAATTGCGTTGGGCGGCGCTGCGGGAACGCTTCTCGTGTTCGGTGACGTTGATTC
>DXFC01000230.1 GCA_019114645.1 Candidatus Halomonas stercoripullorum | reverse complement strand
GTCTTTGCTTGCCTGGAGGAGACCATGTCCAGTGAAGCGCTGGAGCGTATCGCTCGTAATAAGAATGTCGCTCGGGCTGCGGCTCGCCAACTGAGCATGGAGCAGCTGCACAAACTTGCCGACGTGATCAGTGAGGTCATTGAACAAAAAAAAGAAGAAGAGAAACTACGCAAGCAGGAAGAGGCTAACAAGGAGAAAAAGCTGGCCGAGATTCGCGAGGCCATGCTCGATGCCGGACTTTCTGTCGAAGATCTGGTGGGTGAGCCGCCGCGCCGCAAGCGTGGAAGACCGCCCAAAAATGCCAGCAGTTCATGAACGAAAGGCGGGTGATTCGACAGCAATTAGCTGCAAATGAACATCAGGAAGCTGGCGCAGATGTTGGCCCAGCCATGCAGTGAGTTGTGGCTGCAGGGCGGAGCGGAGCTGGGCCAAGGTTTCCGCCTGAATATTTTCCAGGCCCCTATCCAGCCACTCGCTCAGACTCACCTCATCTATTGGCCGAATGCCGTAGGCATCGATCATCAGGCGGCCGATACGTGTCCAGCCCGAGCCGTTAGTGGCCACCGAAAGTGCCAGGTGTAGAGTGCCGTGACGCGATGAGCCGCGCTCGGCGGCCAGGCCGGGAAGTGGTGTCATGGCGTTTTGGGTAATGATGGTGGGGCGTTGCGGATAGCGCATCTCCAGGCTCAAGCCCTCGCCATCCAGACGGATCAGGTCGCCATTGACGGGTGCCAAAGGCGCTTCAATACCCATCTCGACCGCAAGCTCCTGGTGTGCCTGCTGATGCAGACGCTCCCCGTGCACCGGTAACAAGTGGCGTGGCTTGATCCAGCGATAGAGGGTGCGCAACTCATCCTGGGCGGGGTGACCCGATGCGTGCAACTCGGGGTGGTTGAATTCGTCACAAACGGTAATATCAAGGCGTGCCAGGCTGCGCTTCAAGCGCTCGATGTGCGCTTCGTTGCCGGGAATCGCCTTGGCCGAAAAAATCACCGTATCACCGGCCACCAGTTCGAAGTTGGGGTGACGGCCATTGGCCAGACGGCTGAGGGCAGCGCGAGGCTCCCCCTGGCTGCCGGTGGCGATCACCAACACCTCTTCCGGTGGCAGGTAGCCCAAGTCCTGCACCGGCACCAAGGGCGGCATATCATCGAGATAACCCAGGCCACGCGCCATGGCGACCATGCGCTCCATGGCACGTCCCATCAGGCTGACTCGCCGACCACAACGTTCAGCAGCGAGCGACACGGCGAGTACCCGGGCGAGATTGCTGGCAAAGCAGCTAACTATCACGCGGCCGCTGCACTGGGCTAGGCGTTGCTCCAGGGCTTTGGCAACTTCGCCCTCACTGCGGGAGTGCCCCGGAACGGGAGCATTGGTGGAGTCGCCGACTACCAGGTCGACAGGTGCCAGGGCGCGGTACAGTGAGTCATCAATGGGCGAGCCGATCACTGGTTCAGGATCAAGCTTCCAGTCGCCGGTATGTAATACCCGATACTTGCCCGCCACGATCAACAGGGCGCAGCTTTCCGGTATCGAGTGGGTCACGGGCAAAAACCGCAGGGTGAAGGGGCCGCTCTCCATGGCCTCGCCGGGTTCGATCACATTTATTGCATCACTGGACAGACCACGCTCATGGAACTTCGCACGCAGCAGGGCGGCGGCCAGGGGCGTGGCGTATATGGGACATTGCCAGCGGGGCCATAGCCATGCGGCTGCCCCGATATGATCTTCGTGGCCATGGGTAATGATCAGCGCCAGTGGCTGAATATCGAGTGCGTTCGGTGTCTCCAGGCTGGGCACTTGCAGCGGCAACTCGGGTAGGTCCTGACGTATCATCATGCCGCAATCGACGGCGATCCATGCCGAATCGTAGCCATAGAGCCCCAGGTTCATACCGATTTCGCCGCAGCCTCCCAAGGGCAGGAAGTGCAGTGGGTCACGGCGGCGTGGGCGAATCGTGGCGCGGGTCGAAGGCATTGGCAAATCGGGGTCAGGCCTAAATGAATAGAGCCACACTATAAGGGATAGACCGGACACTGACCAATCTCAGAGCATGCCAGATTCTGATGAGTCAGCTACAATGCCGGGTCCTTAGCAGCCGCTTTATATGTGATCGTTCATGTCGCACTACTATCGTCTTGTGGTTTCCTGTCCTGATCAGCGTGGCATAGTGGCGCGTGTATCAGGCTTTATTGCCGGCCATGGCGGCTCCATCACCGAAGCCAGCCAACATTCGGATCTCGCTACCGGGCGCTTTTTCATGCGCTACGAGATCCTGGCCGACTCCATTGGCATGTCTGCCGAAGAGCTGCGGGAGGCATTTGCTCCCGTGGCGCGTGATTTCGATATGACCTGGTCACTGCGTGACACCCGTCAGCGACCGCGGGTAGTCGTGATGGTCTCGCGGGAGTCGCACTGCCTGGTGGATTTGCTGTACCGCTGGACTGCCGGCGAGCTGGAAGGCGATATTGTGGGTGTGATCTCGAATCACGAGGATATGCGCGGTCTCGTCGAATGGCACGATTTGCCTTTTATACATGTGCCGGTACTGCCCGGGGCCAAGGAGGCCGCTTTCAGCGAAGTGGAGCGTCAGGTCGAGGCGTTGAAAGCTGATATCGTGGTGCTGGCCCGCTATATGCAAATATTGCCGCCACACCTGTGTGAGCGATATGCCGGCCGGGTGATCAATATTCATCACAGCTTCTTGCCCTCGTTTGTTGGCGCACGCCCTTACCACCAGGCCTTTTCCCGTGGCGTAAAGCTGATTGGTGCCACCTGTCACTATGTCACCGAGGAGCTTGATGCCGGTCCGATCATCGAGCAGGACATCCATCGAGTGAGTCATTGCCATACGCCTGAAGACCTGGTCCGCTTTGGGCGGGATGTGGAAAAGGCAGTGCTGGCCCGAGGCCTGTGCTGGCATCTAGAGGATCGGGTGCTGATCCACGGCAACAAGACAGTGGTTTTTGCCTGACATGACACTCGCTGAGCCCATTCTTGCCGCCTGGCTACTGATTGCCTGTGGCTTTGTATCCCTGGCTGTCACCGGACTGGCCCTGGCCCAGCGTCCGTGGCAGGTGTTGCTGCAGGACCAGGGATTGCAACACCGCTGGCTGGCGGCCTGTGTGGCGGTCATTCTGATGTGGCAGCTCAGGGCCCAGTCGGTGGACTGGTTAACGTTGCATCTGATGTTGACCGCGCTGCTGACCCTGATCTTCAAAGCCCCCCTGGCACTGATCACCAACCTGTTGGCCAACCTGTCGCTGGTGGTGCTGGGCAAAGTGGCCTGGCCGCTACTGGGCGTCAATGTGTTGATTACCGGGGTGGTGCCTATCGCTGTCGTGGTGCTGGTCTGGCGTATTGTGGATCGTCGTTTGCCTGATAACTTGATGCTGTTTATCTTCCTGTGCGGGTTTTTCGGAGCCGCACTCTCGGCACTCGGGACAGGGCTGGCAGGGCTGGGGCTGGTAATGCTCGGTGCGATCGATCCCGAAGCAGTCTTTTTGGCCAGGGAGTACATGCTGTTCCTGCCTCTACTGATGCCGTCGGAGGCTTTTATTACCGGGATGCTATTGAGCATACTCGCGATCTACCATCCCGAATGGGTGGCCACGTTCAGCAGTCATCGTTACATCGATACCAAGTAGCAATCACAGGGGAAGGTCAAGTTGCCGCCGGGCATCATCCGACACCAGGCGCACTCCCACCCCGAGCAGGCGTAACGGGCGCTTGCGCCTGGCCCAGGCCTGCTCTGCCAGGGCGTAAAAGGTGGCGAGTGTCGGCGTGCCGCCACGGGTGTCGAGAGTCGTGAGAGAGAAATCGTCAAAGCGTACCTTGACGAAAGTCCCGGCAATGGAAGGGTGGCCGTGGTGAGCCAGCCTGGCTTCGAGGCGCTCACACAATTCGGCGAGCTGATCATGGCAGTGCGCCAGATCGGGCAGGTCGCTGACAAAGGTGGTTTCCACGCTGACGGATTTGCGCTCGCGCTCGGTACGTACCGGTCGATCATCAATGCCGCGAGACAGCTCGAACAGGCGCTTGCCGAATTTGCCGAACTCCTGCACCAGTCGTTCCAACGGAAGCTGGCGTAGATCGTCACAGGTGACAATGTCCATGGCTCGCAAGCGCTTCGCCGTGGCGGGACCCACGCCGTGGAGCTTGGTGACCGGTAGTTCATGGAGAAATTCCGCCACCTGTGAGGGAGCAATGACGGTGAGCCCGTCCGGCTTCTCCCAGTCACTGGCGATCTTGGCCAGGAACTTTGACTGTGCCGCTCCTACCGATACGGTGATGCCGACGCGTTGCCGGCACTCCTGTTTGATCCAGCGCGCCATCCAGGTAGCACTGCCGGAAAAACGCGTTACAGCCGTGACATCGAGAAATGCCTCGTCGAGTGACAATGGTTCTACCAGGGGTGTCAGCTCATGGAAGATCGCCTGAATTTGTCGTGAGGCCTCGCGGTAGCGGTCGAAATCGCCCCGCAGCAGGGTGAGGTGAGGGCACAGGCGTAGCGCCCTTGCCGTGGGCATGGCTGAATGGATGCCGTAGGCCCGAGCGGGGTAGTTGCAGGTGGCGATAACCCCGCGCTCATCGGCTCCGCCACCGATTGCCAGCGGTACCTCGCGCAGCGCAGGGTTATCGCGCATCTCGACAGCGGCGTAGAAGCAGTCGCAATCGACATGCAGAATCTTGCGGCTCATCGTCACACACCGGTGGAGTTATCCCAGAGCTTGACCGCTACCGCCGCGAATGACTCCAACACCGACACCTTCGATCTCCAGTGCCTGATGGCGCAGGTCCAGCTCAATGGGAGCGAAGTCGGGGTTCTCCGCTTCAAGTGTGACGCGGTGCCCCTGGCGCTGAAAGCGTTTAACCGTGACTTCATCCTCCAGGCGGGCCACGACGATTTGGCCGTCACGCACATGTTCGGTGCGGTGTACGGCCAACAGGTCACCTTCGAGAATGCCTACATCCTTCATCGACAGCCCGCGCACCTTGAGCAGGTAGTCGGCACGCGGCGTAAAGAAATCCGGTGACAGCGGGCAGTAGCGGTCGATGTGCTCAGCGGCAAGAATCGGGCTGCCGGCCGCGACTTCGCCGATGATTGGCAGACCCTCGAGGGGTTCGCTGAGGGTTGCTGCCTCAGGCTCCTGAGCGGGTAAACGAATACCGCGGGAAGTACCGCGAATGACGCGAATCGCCCCTTTTCGCTCCAGCGCACGTAGATGTTCCTCAGCGGCATTGGGTGAGCGAAAACCCAGTGCGCGGGCAATTTCAGCGCGGGTGGGCGGATAACCCATTTCATTCATGGTCTTGACGATGAAGTCGTAGACGTTCTGCTGACGCGAGGTAAGAGGGCGGCTCATGGGAACTCCGTTGCGTGACCTGCCGTAGTGGCAAAGTATACAGCATGGAAGTCTATCCAGTAAAAGCATGCAGTAAAAGGGAGTCATTGGCGTACTGGCACTACGTGACCTTACCGTTTAAAACAGCATGCAAATCGGTTGGTTGTTGCTATGTTGATAAAATGGTTAGAATTCCAGCTTGTTTAAAACATCTGTTTCCAGCGGAAATCGATCATGGCCCAGTCAGATACCGTCACGCGCATTCTTGACACGGCAGAAGTGCTCTTCGCCGAGCGCGGCTTCGCCGAAACGTCGCTACGTACGATTACCAGCAAAGCGCGGGTCAATCTTGCTGCGGTGAATTATCACTTTGGCTCGAAAAAAGCATTGATCCAGGCAGTTTTCGCACGTTACCTCGATCCTTTTACGGTGCGCTTTCACCATGCGCTGGATGAGCTTGAGCGGCAACATGCCGGCAGTGTGATTCCGCTTGAGGTGTTGTTGGAAACCATGGCGCGTACGGTACTCGAAGTGCCCGGTGAAAAGCATAGCCTCAAGGTTTTCATGAAACTGCTGGGGCTGGCTTATACCCAGGCACAAGGGCACCTGCGCCGCTATATTCAGGAGGAGTATGGCAGCGCCTTCACCCGCTTTATCGACCTGGTACGCCAGGCGACACCAGAGCTTCCCGATGCCGAACGCTTCTGGCGCCTGCACTTTGTACTGGGTACGGTGATCTTTACCTTGTCGGGGCTGGATGCGTTGCGTGACATCGCTGAACAGGATTATCAGGAGCATGTGTCTGTGCGCGATTTGATTCGCCGACTACGTCCGGTCGTGGTAGCAGCGATGAACGCGCCGCTACCCCCACCCGCACCGCAGACGGGAGGCTGACGTGCATACGCCCCGCTTACAAGCGCTGCCACCCCAAGAGAGTGGCTGGCTTGAAGTCGACATCACTGCCCAGCGGGTGGTGTACCGGCACGGGGAGGAAAGCCGCCGGCAGTGGCCTGTTTCCACTGCCCTGGCCGGTACTGGCCAGCAAGAAGGAAGTGGCTGTACGCCGCTTGGCTGGCACTATATTCGCGCCGCCATTGGTGAGGGGCTGCCGCCGGGTACGGTATTCCGTGGGCGCAGGCCTACCGGAGAGTATTACAATGCGGAACTGGCGGCGGCCAACCCGGAACGTGACTGGATCCTGACGCGTATCTTATGGCTGTGTGGTCTGGAGCGGGGCTTCAATCGTGGCGGAAATGTCGATACCCAACGGCGCTATATTTATTTTCATGGCACGCCACCCGATCAGCCAATGGGCGTCCCGCGTTCGCATGGCTGTATTCGTATGCGTGATACGGATCTGCTCGAGCTTTTCAAATTGGCTCCACCAGGTATGCCGGTGTGGCTGCACAGCTAGGGTCACTACAGCTAGTGTCACTAGTTAGGGCTGGCTGTCACCCTCGGATACTTTAGTCTAAAATCAGCTCCTTTCCCGCTTCAAGGATAGTGAACATGTCCCAGGCCCCCGGTCCGGTGATGCTCGATCTCGAAGGCACCAAACTGCGCAGCGAGGAACGTGATCTGCTCCGGCGCCCCGAAGTGGGTGGCGTCATTCTGTTCAGCCGCAATATCGAACATGCTCAGCAGGTGCGTGAACTTTGCGATGCCGTCAGGCGTATCCGCCCCGAACTGCTGCTGGCGATCGACCAGGAGGGTGGTCGTGTGCAGCGCCTTACTGAAGGCGTCACACGCTTGCCTGCCATGGGGCGTATTGGCCAGGAGTACGCCGAAAGCCCCCAAGTGGCGCAACGCTTGAGTCTGGATGCTGGTTGGCTATTGGGCATGGAGATGGCTGCCTGTGGCCTGGACCTCAGCTTTGCGCCCGTACTCGACGTGGATAGCGGGATTTCCAGTGTTATCGGAGATCGCAGCTTCTCTGCCGATCCCGAGATAACCGCCGCGTTGGCGGGAGCTTTCGTGGAAGGTTTGCACGAGGCAGGCATGGCGGCGGTGGGCAAGCATTATCCCGGGCATGGCGGTGTGGCGGGTGACTCCCACTTTGAACTACCGGTGGATGAGCGTCCGTTTGAGGAGCTGCGCGAGCACGACCTGGTTCCCTTTGCTACCCTGGCATCGCGTCTTGATGGCATCATGCCTGCGCACGTCATCTACTCGGCCTTCGATTCGCGCCCGGCGGGATTCTCCTCAAGCTGGTTGGGCCTGCTGCGTGAATCACTGGGTTTCAAGGGCACGATCTTTTCCGATGACCTCGGTATGGCGGGAGCCCGCTTTGCTGGTGGGCCGGGTGAACGCGCCCTGGCAGCGCTGGATGCCGGCTGCGACATGGTGCTGGTGTGTAATGACCGTGAAGCAGCACTGCAGGCGCTGGATGCCTGTGAAGGGCGCACGGTGCGTTTGGCCAAGCGTCTGCGCTATGGCCGCGCGCGTCCTGACCTCGAATCCCTTTCTTCGCTAGGTCGCTGGCGGCGTGCGCACGCTCGGCTTGAGGCCATGGCTTCACTGTAATACCTCCCTCATTTGACTCTGTATTGACACGAGACATCCATGCCTAGACTAGAAGCCGATTTTCATGAATCTCTGACGACCATGCGTGATGTCATGGAAAACGCCGACTGCCTGATTTCGCATGAAGAAGTGGAGCGTGCCCTGGATCGCATGGCAGAGCAGATCAGTGCTGACCTGGGCGATAAACTGCCGGTGTTCTATTGCGTGATGAACGGAGGCTTGATTACCACGGGCCATCTGTTGACGCGGCTAGGCTTCCCGCTGGAAGTCGATTATCTCCACGCTACCCGTTATCGTGGCAATACCCGTGGTGGCGAGCTGTTCTGGCGGGTATCGCCGGAGATTCCCATGGCGGACCGTCATGTGGTGATTGTCGATGACATTCTCGACGAAGGCGCCACCCTGGGGGCCATTCTCGCCTATTGTCGCGAGGCGGGTGCCGCGAGTACTTCCACTGCGGTACTGGTGGACAAGCGGCATGACCGCAAGGCGGTACCGGGGCTCAAGGCCGACTACTGCGGCCTGGAAGTCGTTGACCGCTACGTGTTCGGCTTCGGCATGGATTACAAGGGCTACTGGCGCAATGCGCCGGGCATCTTCGCCCCCAAGGGAATGTGAGCGTTGAGGTGGGATGACCTCATTGGGGTGAGCCCCCTGCCGAAGCGGGGGGCTGGTTGAGCAAGAGTTTGGCAGATCAGGCCAGGCCGAGTTCGTGAGTGGCTTCTTCGCGCATCTTGAACTTCTGGATCTTGCCGGTGACGGTCATCGGGAATTCGTCGACGAACTTCACGTAGCGCGGAATCTTGTAATGGGCGATCTTGCCCTTGCAGAACTCCTTGAGTTCATCACTGGTGAGCTGTTGCCCTTCAGCCAGCTTGACCCAGGCCATGACCTCTTCACCATACTTCTCGTCGGGCACGCCGATAACCTGCACGTCGGAAATGTGCGGGTGGGTGTACAGGAAGTCCTCGATCTCCCGCGGATAGATATTTTCACCGCCGCGAATGATCAGGTCCTTGATGCGCCCGACGATGGCAACATAGCCCTCTTCGTCCATGGTGGCCAGATCGCCGGTATGCATCCAGCCGGAGCTGTCGATGGCCTGGGCAGTGGCTTCTTCATTATTCCAATAACCGAGCATCACGCTGTAGCCACGGGTGCATAGCTCACCGGTTTCGCCGCGGCCCACCACTGCGCCGGTTTCGGGGCTGACGAGCTTGATCTCGAGGTGGGGATGAATGGTACCCACCGTGGTGACGCGTTTCTCCAGCGGGGCGTCGGTCTTGGTCTGCAGGCTCACCGGGCTGGTTTCGGTCATGCCGTAGCAGATCGTGACGTCCTGCATGTTCATCTTGTCGATGACCTTGCGCATCACTTCGATGGGGCAGATCGAGCCGGCCATGATGCCGGTACGCAGAGTAGAGAGATCGTACTGGGCGAAATTGGCATGCTCCAGTTCGGCAATGAACATGGTTGGCACACCGTAGAGCGAGGTGGCTTTCTCTTCGGAAACGGCCTTGAGTGTGAGTTCGGGGTCGAAGCCGTCGCTGGGGTAGATCATGGTGGAGCCGTGAGTCACACAGCCCAGGTTGCCCATTACCATGCCGAAGCAGTGGTAGAGCGGTACCGGGATCACCACACGGTCATTCTCGGTGTAGGCCATGGTGCGTCCTACAAACAGGCCGTTATTGAGAATATTGTGATGGGAGAGGGTCGCCCCCTTGGGGGCTCCTGTGGTACCGGAGGTGTATTGAATGTTGATCGGCTCGTCGAACTGCAGTGTGGCCTGTATGTCAGCCAGTTGTTCGGCGGAAACCTTGTCGGCATGGGTCAGCATGTCCTGCCAGCTCAACATGCCGGGAAGTACACAGGCGGCATCAATACATATCGCACGCTTGAGCTCGGGCAGCTTGGCGCTGGTGAAGCTGTCGGGCGTGCTGTCGCGCAGCTCGGGTGCCAGCTCGGCCAGTGTGGCCACGTAATCGGAAGTCTTGAACTTACCCTGCAGTATCAGGGTCGAGGTGCCTGACTGCTTGAGTGCATACTCCAGCTCATGGGTGCGATAACTGGGATTGATGTTGACAAGAATCGCACCGATCTTGGCGGTAGCAAATTGGGTAATGGCCCACTCGGCACAGTTGGGTGACCAGATACCGACTCGGTCGCCCTTTTTCACATTCAAGGCAAGCAGGGCGCGTGCCGCCTCGTTGACAGCCTGCTGCAGTTCACTCCAGGTGTAACGCAGCCCTTGATGGAGGCTTAGCAGTGCCTCGCGATCAGGGAAACGTGCGACTGTGTTATCAAAGCAGTCACCAATGGTTTCTCCCTTGAGCGGTATATCGCTGGTGCCGCTCACATAGCTGTTTGAGATTTGCTCTGCTAATACTTGGCGTTCCATGGTCTGACTCTCGTTGTAGCAGTTGGCTATGGTTGTCGTTTGCTGCTGACTCAGGACTGGTTGAGACGTTTTAGCACTTCACGGGCCTGGGCTTCTACGTCGTCAAGCTCACTTTGCATCACGCGGATATCCTCCAGCTGGCGCTCCATATTGCTGCGCTTTTCAGCAAGAATCTCCAGCAAGCGGCGAAGTTGACGCGCATTGCCGTCGGGCAGGGCGTCGTACATTTCGATGACCTCACGAATTTCCGCCAGGGAAAAGCCGAGGCGCTTGCCACGCAGTGTGAGCTTGAGGCGTACGCGATCCTTTTCGTGATAAATACGTGTTTGACCACGGCGTTCGGGTGCCAGCAGACCTTCCTGCTCGTAGAAGCGGATGGTTCGTGGCGTGACCTCGAACATTCTGGCCAGTTCGCCGATCGCATAGGTGCGGCGCTGTTGAGCCAGGGTTTCGTGATGTGTTTGAGTGTGCTCCGCACGGGTTTGGGGCATCGTATTATTTTCCTTGAGTGGCTGGGTGCGGCACCCGGCACCATACCGCCACACTAGACGAGGTTGACGTTAACGTAAAGTGCTTGTCGACCAAGGGTGGTGTGCGGTAAAACCTAGCAAGTGCTAGGTTTGACACCATTGCCGTTTGATTGCATGGCCATAACAAGAGACAAGAGGAAACTCTATGGACTTCTCCCTTAGCGATGAACAGAAGGCCCTTGTGCAGGCCGCGGCTGCTTTTTCACATGCGGAACTGGCAGATCATGCCGCCCGATGGGATGCGGATTCCTTCTTTCCCATCGACACTATTCGTCGGGCGGGAGAAGCTGGCTTGCTCGGGATTTATGTGCCCGAAGATCGGGGTGGCCTGGGCTTGTCGCGGCTTGAAGCTTCACTGATTTTCGAGCAGCTTTCCCAAGGTTGCATCTCCACAACAGCCTATCTCACCATTCATAACATGGTGGCCTGGATGGTGGCGAAGTGGGGCGACGAGGCGTTACGCGAAACCTGGGTCGAACGACTAGTCAGTGGAGAGTGTCTGGGCGGGTACTGTCTGACCGAGCCTGGCTCCGGTTCTGATGCCGCCAGCTTGCGTACGCGGGCGATACGTGATGGCGACGATTACGTAATCAACGGCTCCAAGATGTTCATTTCCGGAGCCGGCGCCAACGATGTGCTAGTGGTCATGGCGCGTACCGGAGAGCCTGATAGTGGTGCCGGCGGTGTCTCGGCCATTCTGGTGCCGGCGGATGCAACGGGTATCGGGTACGGCAAGAACGAGGAAAAAATGGGCTGGAAAAGTCAGCCTACCCGATTGATCAGCTTCGATGATGTACGTGTGCCGGTCGCCAACCGGTTGGGCGAGGAGGGTGAAGGGTTCAAGCTGGCCATGCAGGGGCTCGATGGTGGGCGGCTGAATATCGCCAGCTGCTCGCTGGGCGCTGCGCAGCATGCTTTGACCCTGTCGCGCAACTACCTTCAGGAGCGCAAGCAGTTTGGTCGTGAGCTGGCGCAGTTTCAGGCGTTGCAGTTCAAGCTGGCGGATATGGCGACCGAACTGACCGCGGCGCGTCTGATGGTGCGTCATTCTGCATGGCGCCTGGACCAGGGTGATCCGGAAGCCACCGCCTATTGCGCTATGGCCAAGCGCTTTGCCACCGATGTAGGGTTCAAGGTGTGTAACGAAGCACTGCAGCTGCATGGCGGCTATGGCTATTTGCGTGAATTCCCGCTGGAACGGATGGTGCGTGATACCCGGGTACACCAGATTCTTGAGGGTACCAACGAGATAATGCGCGTCATTGTTGCCCGCCGTTTGCTGACGGATGGAATGATCGAGGCATTGCAGTGAGTGCGAACAAGGAGACTTCAAGCATGACCGAACTTGCGGTTATCTTCGATGAGTTGCCGACCCCTGACGGGGGGCGGATCGGTATTGCCCGGCTTAACTCGCCGAAGTCACTGAATGCGTTATCGCTGGAGATGGCGCGTCAACTGGATGCCAAGCTACAGGCCTGGG
>DXFC01000229.1 GCA_019114645.1 Candidatus Halomonas stercoripullorum | reverse complement strand
GTCGACCTGGTGGACTACTACCCTTACGACCCTGAACGGGCTCGCCAGTTATTGGCGGAGGCCGGCTACACGGATGGCCTCGAACTCCGACTCAGCCTGCCACCCCCCATCTATGCCGAGCGGGGTGGCCTGTTCATCGCCCACGACCTGGAAGCCATCGGTATTCGAGTTTCGCTTGAACGCCTGGGATGGGCCGAATGGCTCGACCAAGTATTTACACGCAAAGAGTATGACTTGACCCTGGTGTCGCATGTAGAACCCTTTGATATCGATATCTATGCCCGGCCGGACTACTACTTTAATTATGCAAACGAGACGTTTCAGACACTCTGGGCACAGATTGAGCGAACTCAAGAGACCGAGCAGCGTCACCGTCTTCTGGCAGAGGCCCAGCAGCTACTGGCCGAAGATGCAGCCAATGTCTTTCTCTACATGAAGCCCCAGCACTCGATTCACCGTACCGGTCTCCAAGGCGTATGGCGCAACACCCCGATTCCGGCCGTGGTGCTGGAAGATATGTATTGGGAGTGAAATTCCAGGGGAAATGAGTAAAAAAAAAGCGCTCCCACGCTCGGGAGCGCCAACATACCCACTCGTATGACTCAAACAGCACGTACAGGGTAACCTCTCTCCGCGCCCAATTCAAACGTTTGTTTTATTCTTTGCTGTCCAATACTTACATGCATCACCCATGACGTCATCCGGAACCGAGTGCTATCATCGCGGCTCTATATCGATAAACATGACTCGCACACAGGAACCACTGCGCAAATGCCGGCCCAAACGTATCACTACGTTGCTCGGTGGTTTGCTCGGCGACTCCTAAACAGCACGAGGAAAGTGGCTTGTCACACTTACCGGTGATCGTCGGCATGGGCGGCATCAACGCCGCCGGTCGTACCTCTGGCCATCAAGCTTTTCGTCGCACCGTGATCGACGCTCTTCCCCATGCCGAACAGCAGAGACTGCTGCTCGGCCTTGCGGCCCTGATGAAACTCGGCAGCTATCAAGCAGAGGGGTGGCACGATGCCCACGGCAATCCCGTCTCCGCCACCGACCTGGCCGAACGCTGCCGAGGGCAGATACTCGACCACACCTTGATCCGACGCATTGAGGACCCTCGTTTCAATGAAGAGGGTTTACCCGCCAATCGGCGTGCCAGCCTGGCACTGGAGGGTCAACTGACTTTCCGTATCCGCCGCCGCCAGCTACCCGAGCAAGTGCCACCTACCTGGCAGGTACGCGAAGTGGACCGCCACCTGCTGGAGGTGTCAGTACCGCCCGGTGAACTTGAAGTACTACTGCCCGAATCACGCCCGGCTCAAGTCCGCGCGGCTGGCCAATTGCCCAGTGGCTTTGATCCTAGCGTCCTGTATCGTAGCGTGCACCACCCCCGCGGCCTGTCGATGACGGTTTTTGCTGCCAGCGACTGTCTCGCCAGCAGCGGCCTGGAGTGGGAAACACTACGCAACCGCCTCGACCCCGACGAGATTGCCGTTTATGCCGGCAACTCCATCGGTCAACTCGATGACCAGGGCTGGGGGGGATTACTCAAGAGCTTTGTTTCCGGCAACCGCGCCACCTCCAAGCAGATGCCGCTGGGTTACGGCCAGATGCCGGCGGATTTCCTCAATGCCTATGTCCTGGGTAGCGTCGGTGGCACTGGCGCTGCGCTAGGCG
Source organism: Candidatus Halomonas stercoripullorum (assembly GCA_019114645.1). Classification (GTDB taxonomy): domain Bacteria; phylum Pseudomonadota; class Gammaproteobacteria; order Pseudomonadales; family Halomonadaceae; genus Halomonas; species Halomonas stercoripullorum. Next base: position 5,325 of record DXFC01000229.1, on the reverse strand, counting down.
CTTGCGCGAGCTTCCTCTATAACCTGCGCCTGGGCGTCGAGGATATCTGTAACGGACGCCGCCGGGCAGTCATGGTAGGCACGGCCGATGCTCCCGTGACGTCAGAGATCATCGAGGGCTTTCGTGCCATGGGGGCGCTGGCAGATGACGAGAGCCTGAAGGCACTGGATGCCCTGGAGCTCTTGACCGATGCTGACTATCAGCGTGCCTGTCGCCCCTTTGCCCGCAACTGTGGCTTCACCATCGCCGAATCGAGCCAGTTCATTCTGCTGCTTGATGACACCCTGGCGCTTGAGCTTGGCGCCGAGATTCTTGGCAGCGTCCCGGGTGTTTTCGTCAATGCCGACGGCTGGAAGCGTTCTATCTCGGCCCCTGGTATCGGCAACTACATCACCCTGGGCAAAGCGGCAGCCCTGGCACGCGACATCCTGGGTGATGAAGCACTGCGGCAACGTACTTTTCTCCACGCCCACGGCACCAGCACACCCAAAAACCGTGTCACCGAGTCCCATGTCTTCGATCTGGTAGCCCAGGCTTACGACATCCGGAGCTGGCCGGTGGCGGCTGTGAAAGCCTTTCTCGGGCACTCCCAAGGCAGTGCCGCCGGAGATCAACTGACCAGCGCGCTGGGCAGCTTCGCCTACGGCCTGCTACCGGGCATCCCCACCCTTGATAAGGTGGCCGATGATGTTCATGCCGAACGCCTGACGTTCTTCCGCGAGCCTTATGCTTTCCGGGCCGACGCCGCCTTTATCAATGCCAAGGGGTTCGGCGGCAACAACGCTACCGGTGTGGTGCTCTCGCCTGGGGTTACCGAGCGGCTGCTCACCCAGCGCCATGGCGAAGCCGCCATGGGCGTCTGGCGCGAACGGCGTGACGCCACCTTGCAAGCCAGTCAGGCCTACCTGGAAGCTGCCGATCGCGGTCATTTCGAAGTACGCTACCGCTTCGGCGAGGGCGTGCTGGAAGGGCCCGAGCTTGAAATGAGCCATCGCCAGATCAGCATTCCCGGCTATGCCCGCCCGGTGTCGCTCGCGGTGGACAACCCTTTCGGCAAACTTGAAGACTGAGCATGAGCGGGTCATTGCCCGCTCGACGCCAGACCGTTACCCTGTGCGATCCTGAGCCTATAAATGAGCGCAACATCATGAACATTGCGGTCTATCCCGGCACCTTTGATCCCGTTACCCACGGCCATTATGACCTGATCGAGCGCGCTTCCCGCCTGTTCGACAAGGTGGTGGTGGCCATCTCGGCCAGCCCGGGCAAAAACCCTGCACTGGACATCGATACCCGTATCGCCCTGGTACGTGACGTCACCACCGGGCTGGACAACATTGAAGTGATCGGCTTCTCGGGCTTGCTCACCGACATGATGACCGAGCAGCAGGCACGCATCATTCTGCGCGGCCTGCGCGCGGTATCTGATTTCGAGTACGAACTGCAACTGGCCAATATGTACCGTGTTCAAGCGCCAGAGCTGGAAAGCGTATTTCTGACTCCCGCCGCGGAGAATTCCTATATCTCCTCTACCATCGTGCGCGAAATCGCCAAGCTGGGCGGTGACATTTCACAGCTGGTTCACCCCAAAGTCGCCGAAACGCTGCGCAAGCATTACCATACCTGACCATACAGCTCGGGCAGATCCCCGAGCCGCTTTAGCCGGCGGGCCGCCTATCCGGTACCGCCGATCATGAGGTAGAGCCCCATGGCCCTGATGATCACCGACGAATGTATCAACTGCGACGTCTGCGAACCCGAGTGCCCCAATGGCGCCATTTCTGCGGGCGAGGAAATCTACATCATCGACCCCAACCTCTGCACCGAGTGCGTCGGCCATTATGCTGAACCCCAGTGCCAGCTGGTCTGCCCGGTGGACTGTATTCCGCTCGATCCGGAGCGCCGCGAGACGCAAGAAGAGTTGATGGCCAAGTATCAACTGATTACTGCCGCCTGAGTGACCCTCCCGTCTCAAGCCACGCCGGCCGCTGCACGGCGGCGCATCTGGACCCTGGCCTGGCCACTCATCCTGTCCAATATCACCGTACCGCTACTGGGTCTGGTGGATACCGCCGTGGTCGGCCATTTACCTGACCCCCGCTATCTGGCCGGGGTCACCCTGGGTGCCACTCTCTTCAGTTTTCTCTATTGGGGCTTCGGCTTCCTGCGCATGGGCACGACCGGCCTGACCGCCCAGGCGGCGGGCCGTGAAAACGATAGCGAGGTGCGCAACCTGCTGGGCCAATCACTGCTGCTGGCCGCTGGCATTGGCTTCGGGTTGATTCTGCTCTCCGGTCCACTGATCGCACTAGGGCTGCGATTGCTCGATGGCAGTGATGCCGCCACTGCCCTGGCAACCGAGTATGCCCGGATACGTATTCTTTCCGCACCGGCGGTGCTTGCCAATTACGCCATTCTTGGCTGGTTTTTGGGGCAGCAAAATTCCCGTGTGACACTGGCCATCCTGGTACTCACCAATAGTGTGAACATTGTGCTGGACGTGCTATTTGTCATTGGCTTCGGCATGACGGTAGATGGTGTGGCCTGGGCCACAGTAATTGCCGACTATACCGCGCTGGCATTTGGCTCCTGGCTAGTGGGACGGCAACTCAAATTGCTGCAGGGGCGCTTTCTGCGTGAACGGTTACTGCGCCTGTTGGCCTATCGGCAACTGTTCCAGGTCAATGGCAACCTGTTCATTCGCACTTTAGGGCTACTGTTTGCCATGGCCTTCTTTACCTCACGCGGTGCAGTACAGGGCGATACCGTGCTGGCCGCCAACGCCGTATTGATGCAGTTCATCATGCTGGTCAGTTACGCCATGGATGGCTTTGCCCACGCGGCCGAAGCGATTGTCGGACGTACGGTGGGGCGTCGTCGCTGGGATGAATTCGGCATCGCCGTACGTGCCGCCGCCGAGTTTTCGCTGATTACGGCCGCCGCCGCTTCACTGGCGTTTATCCTGGGCGGCCATGCTCTGATCGCTCTATTGACCGGGCTACCCGAGGTGCGAGAAGCAGCCGGCACCTATCTACCCTGGATGGTGGCCATGCCGCTGATCGCCGTCTGGAGCTACCTGCTCGACGGCATCTTCATTGGTGCTACTGCAATACGCGAGATGCGCAATAGTATCTTTATTGCCTTGGCAGCTTATTTGCCACTCTGGTGGCTAGGTCAGTGGCTTGCGCCATCCGGTTATGAGAACCATGCCCTGTGGCTGGCGTTTCTCACCTTCGCCATGGTGCGCTCGGCGGTGCTGCTCGGCTACTATTGGCACCATCGACGTACCCACTGGTGCTAGCGCAAGCACATTACGCACGACCCTACGTAGTACTACGTATATCGGCACGCTAGGCGGGCTCCTAGGATAATGGCAAGCCCTACCAGCTTGTCCAGCTAGCGGCTCTACTGGCCTGGATATTTCAACACGCAACTTCAACAAACAATAAAGGCGGCGCAGTCATGCTCAAGTTCCTCTCGAGACCTGCGGTAAAGCTGGTCGAACGCTACCTCCCAGACCCGTTTATTTTTGTATTGTTACTGACGCTTGTTGCTGCGGCAGCCGCGATTGGCGTAGAGCGTCAGACCCCGCTTGCCGTCATGCGTATGTGGGGTGATGGTTTTTGGGGCCTCCTGACCTTCTCCATGCAAATGCTGCTGGTACTGGTTACCGGCTTTATGCTGGCCAGTTCGCCTCCGGTCAAGCAGCTGTTGCAACGTATTGCCGGCCTGGCCCGCAATCCCGGGCACGCCATCCTGCTGGTGACCTTCGTCTCGCTAGCGGCAAGCTGGATCAACTGGGGCTTCGGCCTGGTAGTGGGCGCACTGTTCGCCAAGGAACTGGCACGCCAGGTTCGTGTCGATTACCGGCTGCTGATCGCCAGTGCTTATTCAGGTTTCGTGGTATGGCATGGCGGCCTGGCCGGCTCGATTCCCTTGACCATTGCGACGGATGACCACTTCCTGGCAGAGCAAATGGGTCTCATTGGTACCGGATCGACCATCTTTGCCTTTTTCAACCTGGCCATCGTGGCTTGTCTGTTCATCGCAGTGCCATTGGTCAACCGGGCAATGCTGCCTGACGAAAAGGAGAGCGTCTATGTCGATCCCAAGCTGCTCGAAGAAGTTGAGCCCGTTTCGCGAGCCCGCATAACACGACCCGCCGAGCGACTGGAAAACAGCACCACTCTGGCTTGGCTGGTAGGTATCCCGGGGCTCATTTTCCTGGTCGATTATTTCTTGCTGCGTAGCGGCGGCCTGAACCTGAACGTCGTTAATTTCATGTTCCTATTTCTGGCCATTGTACTGCATCGCACGCCACGCAACCTGCTCAACAGCCTCAACGAGGCGATCAAGGGGGGTGCCGGAATCGTCATCCAGTTCCCCTTTTACGCAGGGATCATGGCGATCATGATGCAATCGGGGCTGGCCGAATCGCTGTCCGAATGGTTGATCTCCTTTGCTACCGAGACCACGCTACCGTTCTGGAGCTTTATCAGCGCCGGTATCGTCAATATCTTCGTGCCTTCCGGTGGCGGCCAATGGGCGGTACAAGCGCCGGTCATGGTACCTGCAGCCGAAGCGCTGGGCGCTGATATTCCGCGCATCGCCATGGCCGTAGCCTGGGGCGACGCCTGGACCAACCTGCTACAGCCGTTCTGGGCCCTGCCGGTACTTGCCATTGCCGGACTCAAGGCCAAGGACATTATGGGTTATTGTCTGATCCAGCTGCTCGTCACCGGCGTGATCATCTCGATAGGGTTGACCTGGTTCTAACAAACCCCTTCCCGGCGTATCTGCCAGGCCGCCCGGCCCTGGTGGATACGCCACCTCACGTGACTCCATGGAGACAAACATGTCCGACTTGCCTTCCGACTTTCCCGGCCAGCGCGAACTGAGCATGACCGTGCTAATGACCCCGGACATGGCCAACTTCAGCGGCAAGGTTCATGGGGGCGCTATCCTCAAAAAGCTTGATGAAGTGGCCTACGCCTGCGCCAGCCGCTATTCCGGTCATTATGTCGTGACGCTCTCCGTTGACCGTGTGCTGTTCAAGCAGCCGATCCATGTCGGTGAGCTGGTCACTTTCCTCGCCAGCATCAACCATGTGGGACGCTCTTCCATGGAGGTAGGTGTCAAGGTGGTGGCCGAGAACATTCGCGACAAGGTGATCCGCCACACCAACAGCTGTTACCTGACCATGGTCGCCGTAGATAGTGAGGGGCGTCCGGCACGGGTGCCGCCCCTGACTCTGGAAACACCACTGGAAAAGCTCAGATTTGAGAAAGCCGCCCTGCGCAAGACATTGCGCAAGCAGGCTGAAGA
>DXFC01000228.1 GCA_019114645.1 Candidatus Halomonas stercoripullorum | reverse complement strand
TGCGTTGCATGTAGGTTTCGATGGCTTCCCACATGCGCATCACTTCGCCTTCCGGCTCGACCCGCGCCAACGACCCCTGCACCACTTCACCCTGCTCGTCCCGCACCATCTCGTTGAACAGCTTGGGGTTGGCCAGCGTGGCCCGTTGGGCAGTGAGGTGATCACCCCGATGGGTGGCGTAGGAGTTGAAGTCTTCCTCCGGCAGGCCCATCTTGTGCAGATACTCCCCCGCCGCACTATCCCGCATGATGGCGTTGGAAGGCGACAAGTGGTCGGTGGTGATGTTGTCCGGGAGAATCGCCAGGGGGCGCATGCCCTTGAGTGCGCGTTCGGCGGCCATGGTGCCTTCCCAATAGGGCGGCCGGCGAATATAGGTGCTCTGGGGGCGCCAGTCATAGAGCGGACTCGCGGCTTTCTCCACCGCATCCAGATCGAACATCGGGATGTAAACTTGCTTGAACTGCTCCGGCTTGACGTACTCATCGACTATTGCGTCGATCTCCTCGTCAGTGGGCCAGAGGTCCTTCAGGGTGACCGGTTTGCCGTTCTTGTCGATACCGAGTACGTCTTTTTCGATATCGAAGCGCACGGTACCCGCGATAGCATAGGCGACCACCAGCGCCGGTGAGGCCAGAAAGGCCTGTTTGGCATAGGGGTGGATACGGCCATCGAAGTTACGGTTGCCGGAGAGTACCGCCGTGGCGTAAAGATCACGGTCGATGATCTCCTGCTGAATCTTCGGATCAAGCGCTCCCGACATGCCATTACACGTCGTACAGGCATAAGCCACGATACCGAAGCCAAGCTTCTCCAGTTCCGGCAGCAGCCCCGCCTCCTCCAGGTAGAGACGCGCGACCTTCGATCCGGGAGCAAAGGACGACTTCACCCAGGGCTTGCGAATCAGACCCAACTCGTTGGCCTTCTTCGCCAAAAGGCCTGCTCCCACCACGTTGCGCGGATTGGAGGTATTGGTACAGCTGGTGATGGCGGCAATGATGACCGCACCATCAGGCAGCCTGCCGGCCTTTTCATCGGCCAGAGCCCGCTCCAGATTTGCGGCAATACCACGCTCGGCCAGCGCTGACGTCGGCAGGCGCCGGTGTGGGTTAGAGGGGCCTGCCAGGTTGCGCTCGACGCTGGAAAGGTCAAAGGTGAGCACCCGCTCATAATCGACATTTTCCAGGCTGTCAGCCCACAATCCCGTAGTCTTGGCATAGTTCTCCACCAGCGCGACCTGCTCCGGCTCACGTCCGGTAAGCGTCAGGTAGTCGATGGTCTGCTCATCGATGTAGAACATCGCCGCAGTGGCACCATACTCGGGGGTCATGTTGGAGATGGTGGCGCGGTCACCGATGGTGAGACTCTTGGCCCCCTCACCGAAGAACTCCAGGTAAGCACCAACGACTCGTTCGCGCCGCAAAAACTCGGTGATCGCCAGCACGATGTCAGTGGCCGTAATGCCCGGCGCCGGCTTGCCGGTCAGCTCCACACCAACAATATCGGGCAAGCGCATCATGGAGGGGCGCCCGAGCATGACGGTCTCGGCTTCCAGTCCACCTACACCAATGGCGATAACACCCAGGCAGTCGATATGCGGCGTGTGGCTATCGGTACCCACACAGGTATCGGGAAATGCCACACCGTCACGCGTCTGCACTACCGGTGACATCTTCTCCAGGTTGATCTGGTGCATGATGCCGTTGCCGGCAGGAATCACATCGACGTTCTCAAAGGCCGTCTTGGTCCACTCGATGAAGTGAAAACGATCTTCGTTACGCCGATCCTCGATGGCACGGTTCTTCTCGAAAGCATCCGGTTCGAAGCCCGCATGTTCCACAGCCAGCGAGTGGTCGACGATCAGCTGGGTCGGTACCACCGGATTGACCTTGGAAGGATCGCCACCCTGCTCGGCGATGGCGTCACGCAGTCCGGCAAGATCGACCAGTGCGGTCTGGCCGAGAATGTCATGGCATACCACGCGTGCCGGGTACCAGGGAAAATCCAGATCGCGCTTGCGCTCGATAAGCTGCTTGAGGGCATCAGTCAGCAGCTCCGGCTCACAGCGACGCACCAGCTGCTCGGCCAGCACCCGGGAGGTATAAGGCAAGGTGTCATAGGCGCCAGGCTGGATCGCATCGACGGCCGCACGCGCATCAAAGTAATCCAGCCCGGTACCGGGAAGCGTTTTGCGGTATTCGGTATTCATACTCAAGCCCGTTGTTCGATCGGCACCCACTCGCTCTTCTCCGGGCCGATGTAGTCGGCGCTGGGGCGAATGATGCGGTTATTGGCACGCTGCTCGAAGACATGCGCCGCCCAGCCGGTAACACGCGACATGACGAAGATCGGTGTGAACAGCTTGGTGGGGATGTCCATGAAGTGGTAAGCACTGGCGTGGAAAAAGTCGGCGTTGCAGAAAAGCTTTTTCTCGCGCCACATGACCTCTTCAACCCGTACGGAGACCGGGTAGAGCACGCTGTCACCCACGTCTGCGGCCAGCTTTTCCGACCACTCCTTGATGATGGCGTTGCGCGGATCGGACTCACGATAGATGGCGTGGCCAAAGCCCATGATCTTCTCTTTGCGCTCGAGCATCCCCATGATCTCGCGCTCGGCTTCATCTGCCGACTGCCACTTCTCGATCATGTCCATGGCCGCTTCGTTTGCGCCGCCATGCAGCGGGCCACGCAAGGAGCCGATAGCACCGGTCACACAGGAGTGCATGTCGGACAGCGTCGAGGCACAGACACGCGCGGTAAAGGTCGAGGCGTTGAATTCATGCTCGGCGTAGAGAATCAGCGACACATTCATCACCTGTGCATGCAGCTCGGAAGGGGCTTCGCCACGCAGCATGTGCAGGAAGTGACCGCCGACTGATTCGTCATCGGTTTCGGTTTCGATACGTACACCGTCATGGCTGTAGCGATACCAGTAGCAGATGATTGACGGCAGCACCGCCAACAGCCGGTCAGCCACGTCCTGCTGCGCATCAAAACTCTCTTCAGTTTCCAGGTTACCCAGCATGGAGGCGCCTGTACGCATCACATCCATGGGGTGAGCGCTAGCCGGAATCTGCTCGAGTACAGTCTTGAGTGCAGCCGGCAGTCCACGCAGCCCCTTGAGTTTGGCGATATACGCATCCAGCTCGGTCTGATTGGGTAATTTACCCTTGAGCAGCAGGTAAGCAACCTCTTCAAACTTGGCTTTCTCGGCCAACTCCTTGATGTCATAACCGCGATACGTCAGGCCGGAACCGGTTTTACCTACGGTACACAGCGCGGTACTTCCAGCACTTTGACCACGCAGGCCGGCACCACCAAGAGTTTTCTCTGCCATGTTGTATCTCCTTGTCTCGCGTATTTTTGTCAGTTTACGGGCCAGGCTCAGCGCTCTTTCGTGAAGAGGGCGTCCAGCTTCTGCTCGAAAGCGTGATAGTTGAGGAAGTCATAGAGCTCTTCGCGGGTCTGCATCAGCTCGACCACATCGCGCTGGTGACCGTTGTCATGAATGCTCTGATACACCTTGAGCGCCGCCGCGTTCATGGCGCGGAAGGCAGACAGCGGGTACAACACCATGCGACAGCCAACCTCGGCGAGCTCCTGTTGGGTGAACAGCGGCGTAGCGCCAAATTCGGTGATATTGGCCAGGATCGGTGCATCGACCCGCTCGCAGAAGGCGCGGTAATCATCCAGCGTATGCACCGCCTCGGCGAAAATGGCGTCGGCACCCGCTTCAATACAGGCGCTGGCCCGCTCGATGGCCGCATCAAGCCCCTCCATCTGGAAGGCATCGGTACGCGCGATCAAGTAGAAGTCCGAATCAATACGCGCATCCGCAGCGGCTTTGACCCGGTCGACCATCTCCTGCTGGGAAACAATCTCCTTGTTGGGCCGGTGCCCACAACGCTTCTGCGCCACCTGGTCCTCAAGATGTACTGCGGCCACACCGGCACGCTGCATCTCCTTCACGGTGCGCGCAATATTGAAGGCACCACCCCAGCCAGTATCGATATCCACCAGCAGCGGTAGTTCGGTGGCGCCACAGATGCGATGGGCATCCTCGACCACGTCATTCATGGTGGTCATGGCCAGGTCAGGCAGACCAAAGGAGGCGTTGGCCACACCACCGCCGGAAAGATAAACAGCCTGGTGTCCCACCCTCTCGGCCATCATGGCGGTATAGGCATTGATGGTGCCGACGATGGGCAGCGGCCGGTTGGCTTCAAGGGCAGCGCGAAAACGTGCGCCGGGTGTCATTTGGGTCATGTCGGGTTCCTTGCAGGCATTTGCCAGAGGCTAAAGTTTGGCTTCTTGCTTGAGTGTGGCAGCGTAACGGTCGACCACGTTGGTTCGGGAGGCGCTGACGTGGCGGCGCATCAACAGCTCGGCCAGCTCGGCATCGCCCGCTTCAATGGCATCGACAATGCGATGGTGCTCGACAAAAGCGCGTTGAGGGCGAGCACCACTGGCGCTGAACTGGGTGCGATAGAGCCGCACCAGGTAATAAAGATCATCGCAAAGCAGCGTCATCAACATGCGGTTATGGCTGCCCTGAACGATGCGGTAATGAAAGTCCAGGTCGCCTTCGCGCTGATAGTAAGCCTCGCCGCTCTTGAGGTCAGACTGACGCTCATGCAGCGCCAGCACGTCACGCAAACCGGCAATCTCCGCCGGCGTCATGTGTTCAGCGGCCAAGCGAGCCGCCATACTCTCCAGCGCTTCACGCACATCGAACAGTTCGAGCAACTCCTGTATCGAGAGCTTTACCACTCTGGCTCCCACATGCGGTACGCGCTCGATCAGCCGATGCGCTTCCAGCCGGCGCATCGCTTCCCGTAGCGGCCCACGGGAGATGCCATACGTTTTTGACAGCCCCGGCTCGGTGATCTTGCTGCCCGGCGCCAGCTCGCCACGTACAATGGCATCCTGAAGCTGATTAAAAACCCGTTCCGCCAGCGTGCGAACTTCAGGCGCAACGATTTCTGATGCGGCGGATGGAGTAACGGCCTGTTGGGAAGTAGCAGAGCTCATGGCGATTGTCGACAATTGTAGGATGAAGTGACTTTAGACACTCGAATAGCGTCAGTCAACCATCCATAAAGAGCGATTTACTCCATCCTTGGCAGCATAAGCTCGTAGATGACGGCTTATTCTGTCGACAATGGCGCGGCAATTCGCTCACATGAGCATACCGAAGGTGTTTCCCTTAAAATGGCCACCCGTCCTGAAAGGCCCTGACATGTCGGCAAGCATTCACATCACCCCTCTCGCCTACCAGCAAGATCCACTTGCCTATTTCAGCGCCCTGCGACATCGCCCAGGGGCCGTCCTGCTCGACAGCGGCAGTCCCCTTGCGCCCGGGGGACGCTACGACATCCTCAGCTGCGATCCGCGCTCGGTGCTGACAGTCGACAAGCAAGGGGTCATCCGGGTCGACGGTATACCCCAGGCCAGTCACAACCCTTTTGCGGTGCAACAGGCGCTACTGGACCGTCACCTGCTTAAAGTTCCCGAAAGCTCACTGCCTTTTCTTGGTGGGCTGATAGGCTATTGGAGTTATGACCTGGGACGAATGCTGGAACCTGTAGGTGAAATAGCCTCCGATACACTGGGGCTGCCGTTATGTCGTTCCGGCCTGTATGACTGGGCCCTGATTCAGGATCACCATGAACAGCGCAGTTGGCTGGTCGCCAGCCAAGCCAGGCGTGAACAGGTACTGAAGTGGCTACGACAGCCCGTATCTCCTACCGCCGCCTTTCAACTAGGCGGCGCTTTTACGGGCGAGCTGGATCAAGCCGGCTACGCCCGCCGTTTTGCCGCCGTGCAGCGTTACATTCGTGCCGGAGACTGCTACCAGATCAACCTGACCCAACGTTTCAGTGCCCCCTATCACGGTGATCTCTGGCAGGCCTATCAACATCTGCGCCAAGCTACACCAACTCCATTCTCAGGTTTCATGGCCTGGCCGGGCGCGCAGGGCGAACAGGCCATCTTGTCGCTTTCGCCGGAACGTTTTTTACGCTGCCATGCAGATGGCCATGTGGAGACCCGTCCGATCAAGGGAACACGACCCCGTGGCGAGACGCCAGCAGCAGATCGGCGCTTGGCGGAAGAACTGACCGCCAGCCCCAAGGATCGCGCCGAAAATGTGATGATCGTCGACCTGCTACGCAACGACCTCGGGCGCGTGTGCCGCCCGGGCAGTGTGCGCGTTCCCCGCTTGTGCCAACTGGAAAGCTTTGCCAATGTCCATCACCTGGTCAGTGTGGTGTGCGGTCAGCTCGCCCAGGGGCAGCGTCCGCTTGACCTGCTCGCTGCCGCATTTCCCGGCGGTTCGATCACCGGCGCGCCCAAGGTGCGCGCCATGCAGGTCATTGATGAACTCGAACCCAGCCGCAGAGGGCCTTACTGCGGCAGCCTGGGCTATATCGACGTACGTGGCGAGATGGACACCTCCATCACCATACGCACCGCCGTGGCGGACGGCGAGCGGCTCCACCTCTGGGGCGGTGGCGGCCTGGTAGCCGACTCCAATGTGACAGCGGAGTACCAGGAAACCCTGGACAAGATTCGCCATCTCATGGATGCGCTAAAGCAGACTCAACACAAAAAAGAATAAGAAGCCCCAAGGAACCTTGAAAATGGATATATATCTCCAATGAAACGGTATTGGGGCGCCTTTCATCGGTTTTGCTAGGGTAGAGGCATTGTTCGTTCACCAGGCCGTTACCCCATTTCGGCCATTACCCTGGTACACCTCATGTCCACCACTGAACTTAACACACTCAGCCGGGAGCTCGACCAAGATCCCGACGCCTTGATCCGATGGGCCCTGGAGCAAGGCCAACACCCTATCGTCACGACCAACTTTCGCCCTTTTGAAGCCGTCATCTTGCACATGGTCACGCGCCACCACCCAACGATCCCGGTGGTATGGATGGATCACGGTTACAATACCGAGGCGACCTACCGCTACGCTGATGCATTGACCCAGCGCCTTGATCTCAACCTGATCAGCTACCTGCCCCGGCGCACCCGGGCCCATCGCGAAGCCGTAGATGGCCCTATGCCCGGCATTGATGATCCGCGCCATGCGGCGTTCACCGCAGAGGTCAAACTAGAGCCGTTTGAGCGCGCGCTGCGCGAAATGGCGCCGGATATCTGGTTCACGGCGTTGCGTGCCGAAGACACTCCCGAACGCGCACGCATGCAGCCTGTGACCCGCAGTGCCGCAGGCCTGCTCAAGATCGCCCCGCTGCTGCGCTGGAGCGCCAAGCAGATGTACCAGTACCTGCAGCAACATGACCTGCCCAATGAGTTCGACTACTTCGACCCCACCAAGGTAGAGGCAAAGCGTGAGTGCGGCCTGCACCTGCAGCACTGAAGATAGCCAAGCCAACCAGCTAACCTTGAGCCATACGACACAGCCGCCAGGTCTGGCGGCTGTGGTTTAACGCACCGGCAACTCGATATCATCAAATAGCCCGGCTCCGTGGCGCGGCCCGGCAGCCAAGGCTGCATCCACCAGGTCACGGTCCAGATGGTCGGCAAAGCCCTGTACAAAGTCATACATGAAGCCGCGCATGAAGGTCCCGCGACGAATACCGATCTTGGTCACTGAGCTCTCGAACAAATGACCGGCATCAAGCACGACCAGATCATCATCGAGCTCCGGGTCGTAAGCCATCTGCGCGACGATCCCAACCCCCATCCCCAGGCGGACATAGGTTTTGATCACATCGGCATCGGCCGCAGTCAACACCACATTGGGGCTA
>DXFC01000030.1 GCA_019114645.1 Candidatus Halomonas stercoripullorum | reverse complement strand
GGTATTCGCTTCCTGAGTGAAACGGTAGTGCTGTGTACCGGTACGTTTCTCGGGGGGGTAATACATATTGGCCTGGAACAAAGCCAGGGTGGCCGGGCCGGAGACCCACCTTCCAATGCACTAGCCAGTCGTCTTCGTGCCTTACCGTTCCGGATCGCTCGACTCAAAACCGGAACACCGCCGCGGCTGGATGCCAAAAGCATCGACTTTTCAGCGCTTGAAGAGCAGCCTGGTGACACTCCAACGCCAATCATGTCCTACATGGGCAAGCGTGAGATGCACCCGCGCCAGGTAAGTTGTCATATTGCGCATACCAATGAGCGCACCCACGAGATTATTTTCGCTAATCTCGATCGTTCTCCCATGTACTCCGGGGTGATTGAAGGCACTGGACCGCGGTACTGCCCGTCCATCGAGGATAAGGTGCACCGCTTTGCCGACAAAGCCAGCCATCAGGTGTTTATCGAACCTGAAGGACTCGACACCCATGAGCTCTACCCCAACGGGATCTCCACCTCACTGCCGTTCGATGTGCAACTGCAAGTGGTACGTTCCATCAAGGGGCTGGAAAACTCCCATATCACGCGTCCGGGTTACGCTATCGAGTACGATTTCTTCGATCCACGTGATCTGAAACACTCGCTGGAAACCAAGTTTATCCACAACCTGTTTTTCGCCGGACAGATCAATGGCACTACCGGTTACGAGGAGGCTGCCGCCCAAGGGTTGCTGGCCGGTCTCAATGCTGCGCGACGCGCACAAGAATTGGAGGTCTGGTGGCCACGTCGCGATGAAGCCTACCTGGGTGTGCTGGTTGACGATTTGATTACCCTGGGCACCCAGGAGCCGTACCGCATGTTTACCTCGCGCGCCGAATACCGCCTGTTGCTGCGTGAGGACAATGCCGACCTGCGCCTGACCGAGACGGGACGCCAATTGGGCCTGATCGATGATGCCCGCTGGCGGGCATTCAGCACCAAGCGTGAAGCCATTGAGCGCGAAAGCGAGCGACTCAAGAGCAGCTGGATCCAGCCCAATAGCCCTGCAGCAGCGATCATTGAAGCGAAAACCGGCAAAGCACTGGGTCGCGAGTACAGCCTGCTCGATCTGCTCAAACGGCCTGAGCTTAACTATGCCGATGTGGCAGACTTGGACGGCACCCCGGTAACCGATGAGGCCGTGGCCGAGCAGGTACAGATACAGGCCAAGTACCAGGGTTACATTGATCGCCAGCAGGGTGAGATCGACAAGCTCAAGCGCCATGAAGCGACGCCGCTACCGGAAGACCTCGACTACGCCAGTGTCGAAGGGCTCTCCCACGAGATTCGTCAGAAACTTGCTGCAGCGCGTCCCGGGACGCTGGCTCAAGCTGCACGGATCTCTGGTGTTACGCCGGCTGCGGTATCCATGTTGCTGATATATTTGAAAAAACACCGTATGCTGAAGGAATCTCAGGTAGCCAGGGCATGAGCGAAGCGATGACACCAGAAGTCAATAGGCGACTCACGCAGGGGCTCGCCACCTTGGGACTCGACATTGATGCCCAGAGGCATGGCCAACTGCTGCGTCTGGTCGAGCTGTTGCACAAGTGGAACCGCACCTATAACCTCACGGCGATACGCTCACCGGAGGAGATGGTCGCCAGGCACGTGCTTGACAGCGCCGTGGTGCTGCCTTTCGTCAGTGAGGCACCGTTGCTTGACGTAGGGTCGGGGCCTGGTTTGCCAGGCCTGGTACTGGCAATTCTCCAACCCCGACTAGCGGTAACCTTGCTCGACAGCAATGGCAAGAAAGTACGTTTTCAACGCCAGGCAGTGATGGAGCTGGGGCTTGCCAACGTGGTTCCGGTGCAGGCTCGGGTCGAGGCCTTCGAGCCACCGCAGGGTGGTTATACGCAGATCATTTCGCGGGCCTTTGCCAGTCTGGCGGACTTTGTCGATTTGACTGGGCACTTGCTTGGCCCCGATGGTTGCTGGCTAGCCATGAAGGGGCCGGCTGCCGATGAAGAGCTGGAAGCGCTTGAAGCCAACATCGCCATACGTGAGCGTCATCAGCTTGAGGTGCCATTCGTCGAAGGGGAGCGTCAGTTATTGATCATCGAGCGCACCGATTCCCATCCAGGCCGCCTTTGAGTGTGGCGTTGACGCAAGGAACTCGTTCGTGACCCGAATCATTGCCTTGACCAATCAGAAGGGTGGCGTGGGCAAGACCACCACGGCTGTTAACCTGGCGGCCAGCCTGGCAGCACTGGATCGCCGGGTGTTGCTGACCGATCTCGACCCCCAGGGCCATGCCACCATGGGGAGCGGTGTTGACAAGCATGCTCTGGAAGGCAGTGTGCTCGACTTGTTGCTGGGGGAAAAAACCGCCACCGAGGTGATGATCGACTGCCCAACGGCCGGTTACACCCTGTTACCGGGTAACGGTGATCTCACCGCAGCTGAAGTTGAGCTGCTGGAGCTTGCGGAAGGACGTGAGCGCAGGCTTGGAGAAGCACTGGCCAGCGTGGCGGATGAGTACGATGTGGTACTGATTGACTGCCCCCCCTCACTCAATATGCTGACGGTCAATGCGCTGACCGTGGCCCATGGTGTCTTGATTCCCCTGCAGTGTGAGTTCTATGCCCTGGAAGGGTTGTCGGCTCTGCTCGATACCGTGGAGCAGATCCGCGAGAGCGTAAATCCTGACCTGGCCATCGATGGCATATTGCGCACCATGTACGATGCGCGTAACAGCCTGACACGGGACGTTTCCAAGCAGCTGCGTGACTATTTTGGCGATACGCTGCTAAAAACCACCATTCCACGCAATGTGCGGGTAGCCGAAGCGCCGAGTCACGGTCTGCCGGTTACCAAGTACGCCCGTTTCTCGCGCGGCAGTCAGGCCCACCGGGTACTGGCCAAGGAACTCATTCGTCGCTTGTCGCTATGAGGCAATGCCTGTGGCTATGAGGAAAAGTTGATGACGCGAAAACGTGCTCTGGGCCGTGGCCTGGATGCCCTGATCGGCGCCGGCGCTCGGCGTCGCGAGAATCCCGAGCTAACCGATAGGCAATCTCCACTCATGACGGATGAGTCTGGCGAAGCCCCCGTGGCTGCTGCGGAAGAGCGGCTTGAGCGCCTGCCGTTGAGCCAGCTCACCCGTGGCAAGTATCAGCCAAGACGCGATATTCAGCCAGAAGCACTGGAGGAGCTGGCTGACTCGATCCGTGCCCAGGGGGTAATGCAACCCATTGTGGTGCGTCCCGTCGGCGAGGCGCGCTATGAGATCATTGCCGGTGAGCGGCGTTGGCGCGCCGCCCAGCTGGCCGAGCTGGCGACGATTCCGGCGGTGATTCGCGAGGTGACTGACGAGGTCGCCCTGGCTCTTGCGCTGATCGAGAATATTCAGCGCGAGAACCTCAATCCGGTGGAGGAAGCCCTGGCACTCAAGCGTTTGCTTGATGAGTTTGAGCTTACCCAACAGCAAGTGGCTGATGCAGTGGGTAAATCCCGTGCCCAGGTGGCCAACTTGTTGCGTTTGCTGGCGCTTGACCCTGAAGTACAGACACTGCTTGAGCGAGGCGATCTTGATATGGGGCATGCCCGTGCCCTGCTTGCTCTTCCAGGTTCCCGGCAGCGTCGTACGGCCCAAGAGGTGGTCGACAAGGACCTTACCGTACGCGCTACTGAAGCGCTGGTAAAACGCTTGATGCAGGGCAAGGACAAACCTGGTGAAGCGGCTCACAGTCCTGATGTGGCGCGTCTTGAAACACGCCTCGGCGAGTTACTCGGTGCCACGGTCAAGATTCATCATGGACGGAGCGGCAAGGGCCGCGTGACGATTCGTTACTCAAGTCTGGATGAACTGGACGGTATTCTGGAGCATATCCGCTGAGCCGCGGGAAGATGGGTAGTCGCTGTGGTGGGTTTTTTTCGCGGTACCGGGCCAATCGCAGCCAAATGCACCATGTTTGGTTGAAGGAGTCGGGGGGCTTCCCTATAATCCGGCGTGGTTTGAGCAACGGGCTTGATTTTGATGACTGCCTGGTTGGTTGGCCTCACGACCCAGTCCAGATGAGCCTTGATCAGTCGGGCCGGGAATTGTCGACAGATGCCTAGACATTCAAGGCCAGTACGCAAGCGTATCGAAATTGCTCGACTGTTATGGCTGCAAAGCGCATCGGTAGCAATAGTAGTGGTAGCAGGTGCGGTGTGGGCAGGTTTTCACGCTGCGACTTCTGCAGTGAAGGGCGGGCTGGTTGGCTTGATTCCCTCGCTCTATTTCGCTTGGCGCATTGGCTCGGTTCGAGGAGGTAGACAGGCAAGCCGCTTTGTCTCGAATCTGTATCGGGCTGAAGCAGGAAAGTTCGGTTTGACGGTGGCACTGATGGCGATCGTGTTGGTTACAGCGCCCCCTTCAAACCCAATTTTCTTCTTCATCGCATACGTGGCGGTCATCCTTGCACACTGGCTTCTGCCTTGGGCAAGGCGCAAAAGACCGACTCCTTGAACCGAGGTAACAGCATGGCAGCAGGTAACGAAGTTACGGCAACGTACTATATCCAGCACCACCTTCAGAACCTGACGTTCGGCAATCATCCCGAGCTTGGCTGGAAGTTTGCCAGCACTGCTGCCGAGGCAGCCGAAATGGGCTTCTGGGCGATTCATGTGGATACCATGGGCTGGTCGATCGCCATGGGCTTGTTGTTCATCTGGCTATTTCGCAAGGCCGGCAAGATGGCAACCACAGGTGTTCCTGGTGGCTTGCAGAACGTTGTCGAAATCATTTTCGAGTTTATCGAGAATACGGTGCGTTCAGCCTTTCACGGCAAAAATCCCATCATTGCTCCATTGGCACTCACACTGTTCGTGTGGATCTTTTTGATGAACAGCCTCAAGGTCATTCCGGTTGATTATTTTCCCGAGCTATTTGCACGCCTCGGCGTCGAGTACATGAAGATCGTGCCGACCACTGATGTTAATGCCACAATGGGCATGGCGCTGGGGGTGTTTATGCTGATCATCTACTACAGTATCAAGGTCAAGGGTGTGGGCGGTTTCGCCAGGGAGCTGTCGCTTACCCCATTCAACTTTTGGCTATTGATTCCGTTCAATCTGGTGCTTGAGGTTGTTGGACTGCTGGTCAAACCTTTCAGCCTCGCCATGCGTCTGTTCGGCAACATGTTTGCCGGCGAGGTGATCTTCATCCTGATCGCACTGTTGCCATTCTGGGCCATCTGGCTGCTTGACGTGCCGTGGGCGATCTTCCACATCCTGATCGTCACACTGCAGGCCTTCATCTTCACGGTGCTGACCATCGTTTATTTGAGTGCTGCTCATGAGCAGCACTGAACCAATGAATTCGTAGTCCCATCAACCTAAACCTTTGAAAGTAAACTAAACTAGGAGTTAATCATGGAATTTATTTACCTTGCCGCCTCTCTTATGATCGGTCTGGGTGCTCTGGGTACCGGTATCGGCTTCGCCATTCTCGGCGGTAAACTGCTCGAATCTACCGCACGCCAACCAGAATTGGGTGATCAGCTTCAGACCAAGACCTTTATCATGGCCGGTCTGCTTGATGCCGTACCGATGATCGGTGTGGGTATCGCGATGTACCTGATCTTCGTTGTTGCCGGTTAATGACCCTGCCGGGCGCTGAGGCGCTCGGCCTGCGTCTATCCGGTTGCCACGAACTTGTCAGAGGTACTTACCCGTGAATATCAACATGACGCTTATCGGGCAGACGATCGCCTTTGCGATCTTTGTCTGGTTCTGCATCAAGTACGTGTGGCCGCCGATCAGCAATGCGCTCCACGCGCGTCAGAAGCGGATCGCCGATGGTCTTGACGCGGCTAGCCGCGCTTCTCGTGATCTTGAGCTTGCTCAGGAAGAGGCTGCGCAAATGTTGCGTGAGACGAAAGAGCAGGCTACCCAGATTCTCGAGCAGGCTCACAAGCGGTCCAACCAGATGGTGGAAGAGGCGCGTGAGAAAGCCCGTGCCGAAGGCGAGCGTTTGGTCGCCAGCGCACGCAGCGAGATCGAGCAAGAGATCAACCAGGCCAAGGAAGAGCTGCGTACCCAAGTGGCATCACTTGCCATTGTTGGTGCCGAGCGTGTTCTGGAAGCTTCCGTTGATGAAAAGGCCCACCGCAAGCTGCTCGACAAGCTCGCCACCGAACTGTAAGGGAGGTGTGACCCATGGCAGAAACGTCAACTGTGGCACGCCCCTATGCGAAAGCAGCATTCGAGTATGCGTGCGAACAGCAGGTGTTGGAGAGTTGGTCCGAGTGGTTGACCAAATTGGGCCAGGTTGTTGCCGTGCGCGACGCCCAAAAGCTGCTCTCCAGCCCCAAGCTGAACGCTGAGCGCAAGGTGGAACTGATTGTCGAGCTGGCGGATGTCACTATCGATGATGCTGCCAAGCGTTTTCTCACCACGCTGGGGGAAAAGGGGCGTCTTGGCGTTCTGCCCCAGGTCGCGTTGCAGTTCGAGTATCTGCGTGCCGAGCGTGAGAAGCGTATCGAGGTATTCGTGGTTTCGGCTTACGAACTCGATGACAAGCAGCAGAACAAGCTCGCCGGCGCGCTCAAGAAGCGCCTGAACCGCGAAATCTCCATTACCACTCAGGTGGATCCCAAGCTGATTGGGGGCGTTATTCTACGCGCCGGCGACACTGTCATTGACGGGTCGTTGCGCGGTCGATTGAACCGCCTCTCCGAAGCTCTCACCGCCTGAGTCTGAGGGACATGGCATGCAGCAACTGAATCCTTCCGAGATTAGCGACATCATCAAACAGCGCATTGAAAAGCTGGATGTCGCCTCTGAGGCCCGTAATCAGGGCACTATCGTCGGCGTCTCCGATGGCATCGTGAAAATCCACGGCCTGGAAGACGCCATGTTCGGCGAAATGATCGAATTTCCCGGCGGCATCTACGGCATGGTGCTCAACCTTGAGCGCGACTCTGTAGGTGCGGTGGTACTAGGTGACTATTTGCAGCTGGAAGAGGGCATGACCGCCAGCTGTACCGGTCGCATCCTCGAAGTGCCGGTAGGCCCCGAGCTGAAGGGCCGTGTGGTGGATGCACTGGGTACCCCCATCGATGGCAAGGGTGACATCAACGCCAAGCTGACCGATGCGGTGGAAAAAGTCGCTCCGGGTGTTATCACGCGCCAGTCGGTCGATCAGCCGATCCAGACCGGTTTCAAGTCCATCGATGCCATGGTGCCGATCGGACGTGGCCAGCGCGAGTTGATCATCGGTGACCGCCAGATCGGTAAATCGGCGATCGCCATCGATGCCATCATCAACCAGAAAGGCAAGGGTGTTACCTGTATCTACGTGGCTATCGGTCAGAAGCAGTCGACCATTGCCAACGTGGTGCGCAAGCTCGAAGAGCACGGCGCAATGGAACACACCATTGTCGTGGCCTCCGGCGCAGCCGACCCGGCACCGATGCAGTTCCTGGCACCCTACTCGGGTTGCACCATGGGCGAATACTTCCGTGACCGTGGTGAAGACGCACTGATTGTCTATGATGATTTGACCAAGCAGGCCTGGGCCTATCGTCAGGTCTCCCTGCTGTTGCGTCGTCCGCCGGGCCGGGAAGCTTATCCGGGTGATGTTTTCTATCTGCACTCGCGTCTGCTTGAGCGTGCGGCACGGGTCAATGCCGACTATGTGGAAAAGTTCACCAATGGTGAGGTCAAGGGCAAGACTGGTTCATTGACTGCCCTGCCGATCATCGAGACCCAGGGTGGCGACGTTTCTGCATTCGTACCCACC
>DXFC01000227.1 GCA_019114645.1 Candidatus Halomonas stercoripullorum | reverse complement strand
CGTGGCGATTTTCGTGATTTTTGGTGCCGTGCTCAATGCCGGCGAGGCGGGGCGCGGCTTCATGAATATCGCCAGTGCCTTCGCTGGGCGCCTGACCGGTGGCGCGGCCAAGGTGTCGGTGATCTCTTCGGCGCTGATGGGCTCGATTTCCGGTTCCGCTTCGGCCAATGTTGCTTCCACCGGTGCCATCACCATTCCTTCCATGCTACGTCTGGGCTATCCGCGCGCGCTGGCGGGCGGGGTTGAGGCGGTAGCGTCTTCAGGTGGGCAGATCATGCCGCCGCTGATGGGCGCCGGCGCCTTTGTCATGGTGGAACTCACCGGTACCCCTTATACCCAGGTCATGGCGGCGGCCATGCTGCCGGCCATCCTCTATTTCGCGGCCGTATGGATAGGGATCAACGCCTATGCTACCCGCCACGACTTGAAACCCATGCCAGCGGAAGACCAGCCTTCCGGAAAAGAGGTCGCCATTACCTCGCTGTTTTTCGCGGTGCCCTTTGTGCTCTTGCTGGAGCGCATCTTTCTGGGTGGCTATACGCCCCAGTATGCCGCTAGTGTCGCGGTTTTTGCGGGCCTGTTGTTGCTGTTCTTCGATGTCACCCTGAGTTTCTCGCTGCGTGGCTTTATGCGGCGTCTGGCCGATGCCGCGGTCACCGCCGGACGCCAGGTGGCGGTGATCGGTGCCATCATTATCTGTGCGTCACTGGTGATCGGCGTGCTGTCGTTGACCGGGCTGGGGGTCAAGATCACCTCCGGTATTCTGTCGCTATCCAACGAAATGCTGTGGCCGGCACTGCTGCTCACCGCATTGGCCTGCCTGCTGCTGGGCATGGAGGTGCCGACCACGGCGGCTTACGTCATCTGTGTCTCAGTGGCTGGTCCCGCACTCACTGCGCTGGGGGTGGAGCCACTGCTGGCTCACCTGTTTGTGTTCTGGTTTGCGCTGCTCTCCACCATTACGCCACCGGTGTGTGGCGGGGTGTTCATCGCTGCCGGCATGGCTGGGGAGAACTGGCTAAAAGTGGCAGTGAATGCCATGGCCTTGGGCATTGGGCTCTACATTATTCCGCTGGCCATGATTGCCAATCCTGATGTGACCCGTCTGGCTCATGACCCGCTTTGGGCGGTTTTCGACATGTTCAAGATCGGCGCAGGGCTGGCCGCGATCTCCTTCGGTGTGATTGCGCGTCACGCTGTCTGGTGGCGCGTGTTACTGATTCTTGTTGGTTCCGTGGTGATATTTGCGCTCTGATTTCCACTCCATGAGTTCATCTCCGATGATTTGTGCGACCCTGGGCCCCGAGGCCAATAACCATGTGTTGATATTGCGCCGTTACTTGAAGGCGCGAGGTCCGGTGGGTGCCGAAGTGCGCCTGTTCGACGATTTTCCGGCGGCCTTTGCTGCCCTGGCGGCGGGCGAAGTGGACCGGGTACTGCAGTGCACGGCACATTTCAGCCATGCCGACTGCGTAGGGCGTTACATGCACCGTGTCTTTCCGGTGGATACCTTTGTTGCCGGTAGTCACCCGCTGGCGCTGCTGGCGCGACGTGATGTCACTACGCCGAGCCAGGTGGCGTTGCAACCGGCCACCCGCTATTACACCGACCTCTCGAGCTTTGCCGAGCAGATTGATGTGCCGACAACGGCGGCAGTCGCCGAAGGGTTGCTGGCAGGACGTTTCGAGGCGGGAATCTGTGCGCAACACACTGTGGATGCCCACCCTGACCGGCTGCGTCTGATCGAAGCCTTGGGGCCGGCGCTGGATGTCTGGGTGCTTTACGGTTGCCAGCCACTGCCAGAGGATAGCCCGCTGGTGCTGGCCTGACGCTCGGCCGCATGCCAGAATCGAGCTTGATTAAACCTTTACATAACGCTTTGAGCGTACCAAGAGGACACCATGCCCGAATATCGTTCGCGTACCACCACCGCCGGTCGCAATATGGCCGGCGCCCGCGCCCTGTGGCGTGCTACCGGCATGACCGATGAGGATTTCCACAAGCCGATTATCGCGGTGGCCAACTCCTTCACCCAGTTTGTGCCGGGGCACGTGCACCTCAAGGACATGGGCCAGCTGGTGGCGCGCCAGATCGAAAAAGCGGGTGGGGTGGCCAAGGAGTTCAACACCATCGCCGTGGATGACGGGATCGCCATGGGCCATGACGGCATGCTCTACTCGCTGCCGAGCCGTGACATCATCGCCGACAGTGTCGAGTACATGGTGAATGCCCACTGTGCCGATGCGCTGGTGTGCATCTCCAATTGCGACAAGATCACTCCCGGCATGCTCAATGCCGCCATGCGCCTGAATATCCCGGTGATCTTTGTTTCCGGCGGACCGATGGAGGCGGGCAAGACCAAGCTGCTCGACCATAACATCGACCTGATCGATGCCATGATTTCCGCGGCCGATGATAGCTACAGCGACGACGAGATCTCCGAGATCGAGCGCAGCGCCTGTCCGACTTGCGGCAGCTGCTCCGGCATGTTCACCGCCAACTCGATGAACTGCCTGATGGAAGCGCTGGGCCTGGCATTGCCGGGTAACGGCACCACGCTGGCAACCCATGCAGACCGCAAGCGGCTGTTCGAAGAGGCCGGTTCACGCATCGTCGAGCTGGCCAAGCGTTACTACGAAGGCGACGAAGCGCACCTGTTGCCACGTGCCATCGCTTCCAGGGCGGCCTTCGAGAATGCCATGACCCTGGATATTGCCATGGGCGGTTCGACCAACACCATTCTGCACCTGGTGGCGGCCGCCCAGGAGGGCGAGGTCGACTTCGGCATGGCCGACATCGACCGTCTGTCACGCAAGGTGCCGCAGCTGTGCAAGCTGGCCCCCAACACCCAGCAGTATCACGTCGAGGACTGTCACCGTGCCGGTGGCATCATGGCGATTCTGGGTGAGCTGGATCGTGCCGGCGTGATCGATACTTCGGTACCTACCGTTTATGGCGACACCTTGAAGGCAGCGCTGGACGAGTGGGACATCATGCGTAACCCGACGCCTGAAGTGGTGGAGTTCTTCAAGGCGGGGCCGGGTGGGATTCCCACCCAGACGGCATTCTCCCAGAGCGCGCGCTGGCCGAGCCTCGATGGCGACCGCAGCAATGGCTGTATCCGCGATCTGGAGCATGCGTTCTCCCTGGAAGGCGGACTGGCGGTGCTGTACGGCAACATCGCCGAAGATGGCTGTGTGGTGAAAACCGCCGGGGTCGACGATTCCATTCTAGTGTTTGAAGGCCCGGCCCATGTGGTCGAGTCGCAGGACCAGGCGGTAGAGAACATCCTTGCCGGCAAGGTAAAGGAGGGTGAGGTCGTTGTCATCCGTTACGAAGGGCCAAGGGGCGGGCCGGGCATGCAGGAGATGCTCTATCCCACTTCGTACCTGAAGTCGAAAGGGCTGGGCAAGGCGTGTGCGCTGCTGACCGATGGGCGCTTCTCCGG
>DXFC01000226.1 GCA_019114645.1 Candidatus Halomonas stercoripullorum | reverse complement strand
TCCAGGCGGCCATCGCCAAACCCAAGGTAGTCGCCAGTTTTTCTATCCTTGGTGACCTGGTTCATCAGGTGGGGGCAGACGACATTCAACTGGTCACCCTGGCCCCGGCCGGAGCCGACGTGCATGAGTGGCAGCTGACGCCGGATAACTTCATCGCCCTGGAGGATGCAGAGCTTATCTTCTACAACGGCTATCAGCTTGAGCCATGGATGCGCCAGGTTCATGCCACGGTGGGCAACCGGGCTCCGCTGGTTCCCCTCGCCGAGGCCTCGGAGTATCCCACCCACCCGATCATTACCGGTGAATATACCGGCCAGCCCGATCCTCACTTGTGGCTGGACCCTCGCGCCACGACAGCGTATCTGGACGTCATCGCCACCTGGCTGGCCGAGCTGCACCCCGAGGCGGCGGACAGGTTTCATGCCCGAGCGCAAAGCGCTAGCGCCACGCTGGAAGCCCTGCATGCCGAATTGAGCGATCTGCTCGCGGATATTCCCGAACCGCAGCGCACCCTGATCACTGTTGAGGCTGCGCTCCTCTACTTCGCCGACGCCTACGGCTTTCGCCACGATGGTATGCGCGGCAGCAGCAGCGAGACTCAAAACGCACCCCAGCAGCTCATGCGGATCGCCAAGGTAATCGAGGAATCAAGACCCGCCGCCCTGTTCTGGGAAAGTACGCAGTCGGACCGCTACATCCGCACCCTGTTCGAGGATGGCAATATCGCTATCGCCGGCCCGCTCTATGTGGATTCATTGAGCGAGCCGGATGGCCCGGCATCCAGCTACCTGGAGCTGATGCGTCACAATACGGCTCTGATTCGTGACGCCCTGCTCAACGACCTGTCCAAAACGGAATAACCCGCCATCGCTACGCAGTGGACTTACAGGTTATCCAGACCCTTCTCCGCCATGGCCACGGCACGAAAAATGGCACGCCCTTTGTTGAGGGTCTCCTGCCACTCCAGTTCCGGCACGGAGTCGGCCACGATGCCCGCCCCGGCCTGCACATGCAGGGTGCCGTCCTTGATCACTGCGGTGCGAATGGCAATGGCGGTATCCATATTGCCATGCCAGGAGAGATACCCCACCGCGCCGGAGTAGATTCCCCGCTTGACGGGCTCCAACTCGTCGATAATCTCCAGCGCACGCACCTTGGGCGCTCCCGAAACGGTGCCCGCCGGGAAGGTGGCACGCAGCACATCCATGGCAGAAAGGCCGTGTTTCAGGCGTCCGGTGACGTTGGAGACGATATGCATCACATGGGAATAGCGCTCTACCACCATGTGGTCGGTGACCTGTACTGAACCCGTCTCGCTGATGCGCCCAACGTCGTTGCGCCCCAGGTCGATCAACATGAGATGCTCGGCGACCTCCTTGGGGTCAGCCAGCAGCTCCGCCTCCAGGGCGCGGTCCTCTTCTTCGTTCCTGCCACGTATCCGGGTGCCGGCAATAGGCCGTACCGTAACCTCCTCGCCTTCGAGCCGGGTGAGAATTTCCGGGGATGAGCCCACTACGTGGTGATCATCCAGGTTAAAGAAGAACATATAGGGGGAAGGGTTAAGACTGCGCAGCGCCCGGTAGAGGTTGAGCGGTGACGCCTGGTAGGGAATCGACATGCGCTGGGAAGGTACGCACTGCATGACGTCACCGGCCAGCACATACTCCTTGACCTTCTCTACCGCCGCCTTGAAGCCCGCCTCGGTGAAGCCCGAAGTGAAGTGCCCCTCCTCCACGTCATTACGTCCAGAGGCGGGACTCGAAGCGTTGACCACCGCGGTACGCAGCCGTCGCTCCAGAGCCTCAAGGCGTGCCAGCGCGGCAGCGTAAGCGTCATCGGTAGCGGGATCGGCATGGGTCCACAAAGTCAGGCGCCCGGACAGATTGTCGAAGACCACCAGGTCGTTGCACACCATCAGCAGGATATCGGGCACGCCGAGCGGATCGGGTTTCTCCACACCGCGCAGCTTTGGTTCGATATAGCGAATCGTGTCATAACCGAAATAGCCCACCAGCCCGCCATCAAAGCGTGGCTGGTCATCCAGGCGCGGCACGCGGAAACGCTGCTGGAAGCGCTCGATCCAGGCCAGCGGATCCTCGACTTCCGCCTGTCCACGGCATTCGCCCTGCTGGAAGTGGCTGATCCGGAAGCCACGCACCTCGATTCGCTCCTGGCACGGCAAGCCGATGATTGAATAGCGCCCCCACTTCTCGCCACCCTGCACCGACTCGAGCAGGAAGGTCCACGGCTCGTCCGCCAGCTTCAAGTAGGTGGAAAGCGGTGTATCGAGGTCAGCCAATACCTCACGGGTGACCGGGATACGGTTGTAGCCAGCCTCGGCCAGCTCGGCGAAACGTTCCGGGGTCATCATGCCTCGCTCCTTGCCGCAACCTGAGCCGCCGAAGGGATAATCAATTCTGCCAGCGACTCGACCAGGGCGTCCGGCTGACTCTGGCTGACCGGGTCGCCATGGTTATAGCCATAAGGCACGGCCAGGGTACGAAAGCCGGCCGCCTTGCCCGCCCGCATGTCATGGCGCGAGTCTCCCACCATCAGGCAGGCTGCCTGCGGGATGCCAAAGTGCTCCGCCACGTGCAAAAGTGGCGCCGGGTCAGGCTTCTTCTGCGGCAGGCTATCGCCCCCGAGAAACAGCGAAAAATACTCGGCCAGACCGAACGATTGCAGTATCGACGGCACGAATGCCTTGGGCTTGTTGGTTACCAGCGTCAGAATCAGCCCCTGCGCCCGCAAGCCTGCCAGCGCCTCGATGACTCCTGGATAGAGCTGCGTCCGCGAGCCAACATCCTGACTGTAGTGGTAAAGAAAGCGTTCATGCCCCTGCGCCAACAGTGAAGCTTCCGGTGCCATGCCCAGCGCGTCGGTCAGCGCCTGCTCAACCAGTTTGAACGACCCATTACCGACCCAGTGACGCACTTTCTCGATACCTGCTTGCGGCAGTTCGAGTTCACTCAAGACCCGGT
Source organism: Candidatus Halomonas stercoripullorum (assembly GCA_019114645.1). Lineage (GTDB taxonomy): Bacteria > Pseudomonadota > Gammaproteobacteria > Pseudomonadales > Halomonadaceae > Halomonas > Halomonas stercoripullorum. The sequence continues at coordinate 7,509 of DXFC01000226.1, read as the reverse complement.
CCACGGCGGCGGCCAGATCCGGCACTGAATCAATCAGGGTGCCGTCAAGGTCGAAACTGATCAAACGGATATCTTTCAGGACAGGGTGCATGGCATCTCCTTGTTATCACCGGGTTCCTTATTAGCAACGCTGGGCAGCCCTGGCTGGCGGGCCTTGAGCCAGGCCCGTTTACGCCCCGCAGAGAGACGCTTGACCTGGGCTTCGAGACGTAGCGCTTCCCCCCGGCTGCCGACCGGCTCATGATGGCGCAACACCAGGGGCCCGCGCCCGCGCAATGCCTTGGCGCCGCGTCCAGCCTCATGCTGGGCCAGGCGCCGGGAAACGTTGGTGGTTATGCCGGTATACAGCGCCCCCTCGTCGGTCTCCAGCATATAGAGGTACCAGAGGGGAGCCGCCGTGTTCACCGTGCGTCAGCCTTCACCGTCGCCAATTGTTCACGGAAAGCGCGCAGAACGCTGTCATAGCGATTGGGGTCGCTAGCGTTTGCGGCATGGAAGACGGCCGATCCGGCAACGAAGGTATCGGCTCCGGCGCGAGCGATCTCGGCGATATTGTCCACCTTGACCCCACCGTCGATTTCCAGGCGGATGTCATATCCTGACGCATCGATACGGCGGCGTGCTTCACGCAACTTGTCGAGCGTACCCGGCAAGAAGGACTGGCCACCGAAACCGGGATTGACGCTCATCAGCAAAATCATGTCGACCTTGTCCATTACATAGTCGAGATAGCTCAATGGCGTCGCCGGATTGAACACCAGCCCCGCTTTGCAGCCACCATCCCGAATCAACTGCAGCGAGCGGTCGATATGTTCGGAAGCCTCTGGATGGAAGGTGATATAGCTGGCTCCGGCGGCAATGAAGTCACCAATCAAGCGATCCACCGGCTTGACCATCAAGTGTACATCTATCGGTGCGCTAACACCGTGCTTGCGTAGCGCCTCGCACACTAGCGGGCCGATAGTCAGGTTGGGCACGTAATGATTGTCCATGACATCGAAATGAACGATGTCGGCCCCGGCGGCCAATACCTGGTCTACCTCCTCTCCTAGCCGGGCAAAATCAGCGGAGAGAATCGAAGGGGCAATCAGAAACTCGCGGTCAGCATCACTCATGGAGGGTCAAAGCCGTCATCGTGGACTAAATCCGCATGGTACCAGAGTGCGCTGCTGCGAACAGGCGAGATACCAGTAGAACTATATTCCAAAAAAGAATAACAAAACTGATTGTAATTCCATTCTTCGAAACTTAACCTTGCTACTAAAGAATCACTACGCACAGCGCCAGTGATTCGTTCAAGCTTCTCATGGAGATACCAACATGCGCCTTTCCTCCCTTCGCCGGACGCTGCTTGCCGCTGCTTTGGGCATCGCCGTCAGCACTCCCGCTCTGGCCGAAGACCGCGAGCTGCTCAACTCCTCTTACGATATCGCGCGGGAGCTGTTCGCTGCACTTAACCCTGAATTCAGCCGCCACTGGCAGGCGGAGCAAGGTGAAGCGATCAACATCCAGCAGTCCCACGGCGGCTCTTCGGCCCAGGCCCGAGCCATCCTGCAAGGACTGCGTGCCGATGTGGTCACCTACAACCAGGTCTCCGACGTACAGGTCCTGGCCGATGCCGGTCTGGTGGCCGAAGACTGGCAACAGCTGCTGCCCAACAACGCTTCGCCCTTCTACTCCACTACCGCTTTCCTGGTACGCAAGGATAACCCCAAGGGTATCGAGAGCTGGGATGATCTGGTGCGCGAAGACGTGAGCATGGTCTTTCCCAACCCCAAGACCTCGGGAAACGGCCGCTACACTTACCTGGCCGCCTGGGGCTTCGCCAAGCAGGCCTTCGCTGACGACGAAGAGCAGATTCACGACTTCATGCGCACTTTCCTGGGCAACGTCGCCGTGTTTGATACCGGCGGCCGTGGCGCCACCACCAGTTTCATCGAGCGCAATCTCGGTGATGTGTTGATCAGTTTCGAAGCCGAGGTCAACAACATTCGCCAGGAGTACGGCAGCGACGATTACGAAGTGATCGTGCCCCCGGTGAGCATTCTCGCCGAGTTCCCGGTGGCCGTGGTTGAGGCCAACGCCGAGCGTAACGGCAACCAGGACCTGGCCCAGGCCTATCTGGAATTCCTCTATAGCGAAGAGGCCCAGCGTATCCTCGCCAGCTTCAATAACCGCATCCACCACGAAACCGTGGTTGCAGAGTATGCCGAGCAATTCCCCGAAACCGAACTGCTGACTGTCGAAGAAATCGCCGGTGGCTGGGATGCGGCAATGGAAACCCACTTCGGCAATGGCGGCCTGCTCGATCAGCTGCAACGGCGCCGTTGAGCTAGCGAGGCGACATGAGCGCACCTTCCTTGCCCTTTGCCCTCGGCAGCACCCCCAAGCGGGTGCTGCCGGGCTTCGGCCTTTCGCTCGGTATCAGCCTGACGTTCGTCTCGCTGATGCTGCTACTGCCCATGACCGGGCTGGTCGGCCAGCTTGCCGGTCTTAGCCTGGCGGAATACTGGGCCATCATTACTGATGAGCGGGTGGTAGCCAGCTATGTCGTGACCATCGGCGCCGCGGCAGTGGCCTCTATCCTCAATGCCATGTTCGGCCTGCTGCTGGCCTGGGTACTGGTGCGCTACGAGTTTCCCGGCAAGCGTCTGCTCGATGCCCTAATGGATCTCCCCTTCGCCCTGCCTACTGCAGTCGCCGGCATCACCCTGGCCACGCTCTATTCCAGCAACGGCTGGATGGGCCAACTGCTCGAGCCGCTGGGGTTTCAGGTGGCGTACACCTGGGTAGGTATCGCCCTGGCCATGGCGTTCACCAGCATTCCCTTCGTGGTGCGCACCGTGCAGCCGGTGCTTGAAGACATGCCCCATGAAATGGACGAAGCGGCGCTGACCCTGGGGGCTTCGGATGCCACCGGTTTTCGCCGGGTGATTCTGCCCCACCTGTGGCCGGCACTGATGACCGGTACCGGACTGGGTTTTGTGCGCTCGCTGGGCGAGTTCGGCGCCATTATCTTTATCGCCGGCAACATGCCCTACCAGACCGAGATCACCTCGCTGATGATTTTCGTCCGCCTGCAGGAGTACGACTATGCCGGCGCCTCGGCCATCGCCTCGGTCATTCTGTTTGTCTCACTGGCACTGCTGTTTGCCATCAACGTCTGGCAGGGCCGCTTCATCAAGCGCCTGCATGGAGGTCACGGCTAATGCAACGAATTGGTGATGCCCCTGCCCTCCGGCGCCTGCTGATCGGCAGCGCCATGGCGCTAGCGGCGCTTTTCCTGCTGCTGCCACTGGTGGCAATCTTCGTACAAGCCTTTGCCCAGGGGGTCGGTGTGTTCTGGACCAACGTGTCCGATCACTACACTCTGGCGGCGATCCGCCTGACACTGCTGATCGCGCTGGCCACCATTCCCGTGTGCCTGGTATTCGGCGTGGCCCTGGCGTGGCTGGTGACACGCTTCGAGTTCCCCGGCCGGCGCCTGCTGCAAACCCTGATCGACATTCCCTTCGCCGTCTCGCCGGTAGTGGCGGGCCTGGTCTACCTGCTGCTGTATGGACGTAACGGCTGGCTGGGCAACTGGCTTGATGGTAACGATATTCAGCTCATGTTCGCCTGGCCCGGCATTCTCATGGTGACAATCTTTGTCACCTGCCCCTTTGTCGCACGCGAGCTGATCCCGCTGATGCAAGCGCAAGGCTCCCGCGAAGAGGAAGCCGCCGTGACCCTGGGCGCTCCCGGCTGGACCATTTTCCGCCGTGTCACCCTGCCCAATATTCGCTGGGCCCTGCTCTATGGAGTGATCCTGACCAATGCCCGGGCAGTCGGTGAGTTCGGCGCCGTTTCCGTGGTATCCGGCGCGATTCGCGGTCAGACCAACACCCTGCCGCTCCATCTGGAGCAGCTCTACCAGGACTACAACGCCGTGGGGGCCTTCGCCAGCGCCTCGTTGCTGGCTCTCATTGCCCTGCTCACGCTGGCTGCCAAGGCCAGTCTGGAATGGCGCACCGCGCGCCGGGAGGATCATCCATGAGCATCCGTTTACACAACATCAGCAAACATTTCGGCAAGACACGTGCGCTGGAGCCTGTCGATCTGGATATCGCCGAGGGCGAACTGGTCGGTCTCCTGGGCCCTTCCGGCTCGGGTAAAACCACCCTGCTGCGCATTATCGCCGGGCTGGAAAGCCCCGATCTCAAGCCCGCGGGACGCATTCAGTTCGGTGATCGTGACGTCACTCACCTGCACGTACGCGACCGGCGCATCGGTTTTGTATTCCAGCATTACGCCCTGTTCCGCCACATGACGGTATATGACAACGTGGCCTTCGGCCTTAGCGTGATGCCACGCAAGAACCGCCCTTCAAGCGGGGAAATTCGCAGTCGGGTGTACCGCTTGCTGGAGATGGTCCAGCTGGAGCAGATGGCCAACCGCTACCCGGCGCAACTCTCTGGCGGACAGCAGCAGCGTGTTTCGCTGGCGCGTGCGCTGGCCTTGCGTCCCGATGTGCTGTTGCTCGACGAACCATTCGGCGCCCTGGACGCCAAGGTGCGTCAAGAGTTGCGTCGTTGGCTACGCCAACTGCATGACGAGCTCAACTTCACCAGCCTGTTCGTCACCCACGACCAGGAAGAGGCGCTGGAGCTCTCCGATCGCGTCGTGGTGATGAGCAATGGCCGCATTGAGCAGATCGATGCCCCCGACACCCTTTATCGTCAGCCGGCCAATCGTTTCGTGTTCGAGTTCCTCAGCGACGTCAACCTGCTGGAAGGCACGGTCCGCAACGGCGTACTCACCTGCGGTAATGCCCGCCTGGCGGTGGATCTGGCCGATGGAGCGGAAGAGTTGCTGATGCGTCCGCATGAAGTGGAGCTGCGCGAGGTACCCAGTGCCGCGGCCCACTTGCCCGTCACGGTAACCGCCATTTCGCCGGTTGGCGCTGAAGTGCGTGTGGAGCTGGCGGCGGACTGGATGGCCGAGCCATGGCTGGCCACGATCAGTCATACTGATTATGAGCGACTTGAGCTGCGCCGCGGAGCACGCCTCTACGCAGTGCCCCGCCGCTGGCACCGCTTCCCCGCAGCAGGACGCGCGGAGCAGCACGTCTCCCTGGCGCTGGCGAGCTGAAGCCACACAGCCACGCCGTGCCCACCCGGAGCATGGCGTGGCTGTTGCCCATCGTCTGGCAGCGATATACTGGCGCGCTGATTAGCCCATCGGCAGATTTGCCTGTCTTTCGCTTGCGGAGAAAAACATGAATCGACGCCACGCCCTGCGCGCCGCCATGACTTTGCTGACCCTGGCGCTGCTGGCCGGCTGCGCCAGCCCCCACTATCTACAACTCAACCCCCAGCGCAGCGTCAACGTGCCCCAGGTCGGCAGTGGCCAGACCGTCACGGTAGCAGCAGTGGATGAACGCGATAGCGATGTGATCGGCACACGTACCGGCAGCGCCATGTCCACCGCCGTGATCACCGTCAATGCGCATGAGTTGGTGCCCCAGCTTCAGCGCGAGGCCGAGCTTGCCGTGCGTGACATGGGCTTTGCCCCGTCCACCCAGCCCGACAGCAACCGCCCCAGCCTGACCCTTACCCTCAAGCATTTGGGGTATGCCCGCGGCGATAGCCGGCCGGTCATCGATGAGGCCTACCTGGAAGCCCTGATCGAGGTCAAGGCCACCAACCAGGGCACCACCTATACCGGCACCTACACCTCACGACGCACCCAGAGCTATGCCGTACGCCCAAGTCGCGACGCCAACCGGCGCATGCTCAACGAGCTGATTGCCGACGCGCTGGACCGCGCCTTCAGTGATCCTGAACTGGCCCGGCTACTGGCCCGTTAAGCACGCGGCCCGCGACGGGTCAGCGCCCAGACGCTCTCGCGAAAGCCGCTACCCGCTTCGGGCTCGCCATCTTCAAGGTGGGTCACTTCGAAATTGTGCTCGAAAAGCTCGCGCACTTCCGCGGCCTCGACACTGAAAGGTGGCCCTCCCGGGTTGCTCGCCGGGCGGGTCAAGGTGATGAGCAACCCCCGGGTACCCGGCAACGTCAACTGGGCGAGATGGAAGGCGTAGCGCTGTCGAGTGGCCGGCGGCAGGGCAATCAGTGCCGCTCGGTCATAGAAAGCGCCAACTTCGGCCGCATGCTCGGTATGAAAGTGGAAGAAGTCCCCACACCACAGCTCCAGGCTGCCTTGGCGACTGACCGCAAAAGCACCCTGCTGAAAACGTGAGATCTCTCCCCTGCCTTCTGTTAAGCACTGCTCAATCGCTTCCGGCGCCAGCTCAATTCCCAGCACCGGATAATCGCGCTGCGTCAGCCAACGCATATCCAGGCTCTTGCCACACAGCGGCACCAATACCTTGGTGCCGGGTAGCACGCCAAGCCGTGGCCAATGATGCGCCAGCGCAGGGTGCACCGTCTGGCGATGAAAACCGATGCGCCCCTCGCGCCAACGCTCCCGCCATTCCCGAGTCATTCCACAGTCCCGGTTCAGCGCCAGCGGTCGCGCTTACGCCGCTTGCGCGGCAGAAACGGGATAATCAACCCCAACAACAAGCCGGCACCCGCCACACCGCCACCGTACATGAAGTAGCGTAGCAGCAGGTCTTCCTCTTGGGTGTCCAAGCGCGCCTGCAACTGGCGAATGGTCTGGCCCGCCCGGTCAGCCTCGCTGTTGAGTTGTTGATTGCGCTGCTCCAGCTCGGCGATGCGCCGCTCCCGAACCTCGAGGGTTTCGGTCATGGCCATTACCCGGCCTTCCCAGGTCTCGTTGATACCTCCGAGCTCCGCTTCCAGCTGGGCAACCTGCTCTTCCAGCTGCGGCAAGCGCTCACGCGAACTCTGTGTCTGCTGCAGCTCGTTGCTCAGCACCCAGACCCGGTCGCCACTGGCACTTTCCACCCGGCTGTAATCGCCACTGGTCTCCAGTACGGTAACCGGCTCGCCCGCCGTTAACGTGCCGACGATACGATAGCCATCCGTCGGTCCGCTGCGCACATAGGTGCTCAGCTCCTCGGAAACCCAGTGACTGCCACTTTCCGACTGCTGGGCATACAGCGGCGTAATCATCAAGCACAGTGCCGCGCCCGCAAAAAAACAGTTGATTGGATGCTTCATGCCGTTGTCCTGGCTCATGTCATAAGACTACTTCGAGACGCTTCAGTGCAGATACTCCACACCGGTCACTCCCTGAGCAGCGCGCCTGCCACACTCTGCATGAAAGGCTAGCGCTGCCTAGCGTTCACCCCTCGGCGGCGGCATCATGCCACGTGGAAATTCCGCCACTCGCCCTTCGCTCTTGACCGCCTTCGCGGGCCCTTCGCGCTCCACCTCGTCAATGCGTACGATGGCATTCAGCGGCACATAGCTGCGCTTGACTCCGTCAAAGGTATGGCGAAGCCGGTCAGCCGAAGGATCAACCACCAGCTTCGAGCCGTCTCCAAAGACGAACTCTTCCACCTCGATGAATCCCCACAGCTCACTCTGGTAGATCTCGCGAGCG
>DXFC01000225.1 GCA_019114645.1 Candidatus Halomonas stercoripullorum | reverse complement strand
TGGAAGCGAATGGTCTTGCCAATAAAGGTTTCCAAGTCAGCCACCGCAGCGGACTCTTCGTCGAGCAGGCGATCCACCACGGGTTGTGAGGCCAGCACCATGTAAGTTTCCGCGTTGTAGGCCCGCTCTTCGCGCAGGATTTCACGAAAAATCTCGTAACACACTGTTTCTGCCGTTTTCAGCGTGCCGCGCCCGCTGCAGGTAGAGCAGGGTTCCGACAGTGTCTGCTCCAGGCTCTCACGGGTGCGCTTGCGCGTCAGTTGCACCAGGCCAAGCTCGGTAACACCGGTGCACTTGGTCTTGGCGTGGTCGCGCTCCAGGGCTTTTTCAAGTACCCGCAATACCTGGCGTTGATGCTCGGTATCCTCCATGTCGATGAAATCGACAATGATGATACCGCCCAGATTACGCAGCCGTAATTGACGCGCAATGGCGTTGGCCGCCTCAAGGTTGGTCTTGAAGATGGTTTCCTCAAGATTGCGATGCCCCACATAGCCACCGGTATTAACGTCAATGGTGGTCATGGCTTCGGTGGGGTCGATCACCAGATAGCCGCCGGACTTGAGCTGAACCTTGCGCCCCAGCGCCTTCTGAATCTCATCCTCAACACTATAGAGGTCAAAAATGGGGCGCTCACCGGGGTAATACTCGATGCGCGACTTGGCATCGGGCATGAACTCCTCGGCGAACTCCACCATCTTGAGGTAGTTTTCCCGCGAGTCGATACGCACCTTCTCGATATCATCACGCATCAAGTCACGCAGGGTGCGGATAAACAGCGGCAAGTCGCTATAGATAACGCTAGGCGCCGATGCGGTCACCATGCGTTCACTGACTTTACGCCAGAGACGCAGCAGAAAGTGCATATCGGCGAACAGCTCGTCCCTGCCCACGTTCTCGGCGGCAGTACGCACGATGAAGCCACCGGCAACCTCAATCTCCTGCTCGCTCTGGCACAACTCGATCAGCTCGCGCAGTCGCTCACGCTCCTGCTCATCCTCGATACGCTGGGAAACACCGTGATGGCCGGCTTCGGGCATGTAGACCAGATGCCGAGAAGGAACCGAGAGATGGGTGGTCAAGCGTGCGCCCTTGGAGCCGATTGGATCCTTGGTGACCTGCACCACCAACGCCTGCCCTTCATGTAGCAGCTGAGCGATGCTCGCTTGTTCTTCCGGCGGCGTGGCCGGCGGCATCACTTCCTGGGCATGAATAAAAGCGGCACGCTCAAGCCCGATATCGACGAAGGCCGCCTGCATGCCGGGTAGCACCCGCACGACACGCCCTTTGTAGATATTGCCAACGATGCCGCGTCGCCGTGTGCGCTCGATCAGCGCTTCCTGTAGTACGCCGTTTTCCACTACCGCCACGCGGGTTTCCATCGGCGTCAGGTTGATTAGTACTTCACCGCTCATGCGGAAGTCCTTGTCCAGTTCACTCTTCCAGGCATTATGCCATAGAGCAGCGTCCGTTCCTGTTGCTTCCTGCCAGGCACACAGCCATCTACAAAGGACCACTGCTTTGGGCATCAATCACTGCAATTTTCGTACGCCAGCTAGGCGGGCTGGTGCCAAACGGGAACACCCTGACGCTGCAGTAACCGGGCGGTCTCGTAGAGTGGCAGCCCCACTACCGCTGAATGGCTGCCCTCGATCCGTTCGACGAAGATGGCGGCCAAGCCCTGAATGGCATAACCGCCCGCCTTGTCCACCGGCTCACCCGTCTCCCAGTATGCTGCGCACTCCTCGGCACTGATGTCGCGCATGACGACCCGGGTCGACACACAATCTTCGAGCAATCCTGCAGGGCCGTTGACCGCTACTGCAGTCAATACCTCATGACTACGCCCCGACAACTGGCCCAGCATGGCGATTGCCTCGGCACGATCCGCCGGCTTGCCCAGGATCCGACCTGCACAAACCACAGCGGTATCCGACCCGAGGGTCGGCAATGCGCTAAGGCGGCTTCCCGCCCTGGCCTTCTCGCGCGCCAAACGCAGCACGTACTCATGGGGTAACTCTTCTCGCCGAGGCGTCTCGTCGATATCCACCGGCCTGACCTCCACAGTCACACCGATACTGGCAAGCAGGTCACGCCGGCGTGGCGAAGCCGACGCCAGGCAGAGTACAGCGACACCGGAGCTACCGTGCATGCCCATCACTCCGTCACTCATGGTTTGTCAAGCGACGCTCGACAGCACGGAACATGGTGGCCAGCCAGGGCCAGAGCACGGCACCAATCAAGGCGGGCAACAAAAAGGCGAGGTGCATCGAAAAGACCCCGAACAGACTGCGCAACCACTGCTCGATCAGTTGCACCAGACCCAACAACACCAGAATCAGGAGTGCCTGCTGTACCAGGGAGTAAGTACGAAAGCGTGGATAGATCAGAGCGGCGAAAAAGGCCAGTAACGACAGCGTCAACGCATTCAGCCCCAACGGCGAACCTTCAATAAGATCCAGCAGGATGCCAAACAAAAAACCGTGAAAAACTCCGACCCGGGCAGGCGCCGTCATGCACCAGTAGATCAGCATCAGGCCCAGCCAGTCTGGCCGCCAGATCTGCCAACCTTCCGCCAGTGGCATCACCTGCAAACACAGTGCCAGGGTCAACGTAAACCAGACCCAAAGCAAGGATGCATGGGGTGTACTCGGCATCAGTCAGGCTCCTCCGTGGCTGTCGGCAGCATGGCATCTACCGTCTGCGGCTCTAGCTCTTCGGGCAGCTCAAGCTCCCAGTTATCAAGCTCAGGTACGGGTACCGGCTCCGGAGGGAAGATCAGCAGGAAGTGGCGTGAGCGCTGCAAACGTGCCACCGGCTCTGCCGTCACACGCGCAAAAGGCTGCCCCGGATCGTGTACGACCTCCGTAACCCTGGCCACCGGATAACCGGGAGGAAAGCGCCCCGCCAGACCGGAGGTAACCAGCAAGTCACCTTCACGGATATCGGCGGTATCCGGCACATGCATGACCCGCAGCGCATCATACTCTCCGCCACCCTGGAGCACGAAGCGCAAACCGTTACGGTTAACCTGCACCGGCAGTGCATGGCTGGCGTCGGCAACCAGCAGTACACGACTCGAGTACGCCGAGACCGCTGTCACCTGCCCTACCAGTCCTGAGGCATCCAGCACCGGTTGACCTACATAGACTCCATTGCGCCGCCCACGGTCGACCACCATTTGGTGAGTGAACGGGTCGGCATCAAGCGACAACAGCTCGGCGGTAATATAAGCCGCTTCCTGTCGCTCGGCGGCGCCCAGCAGCTCACGCAAGCGGACATTGTCCGCCGTCAGACTCGACATGTGCTGGACACGATGCGACAAGTGCAGGATTTGCTCACGCAGGCGGCGATTCTCCTCCACCAGGGCACGCTGATCGGACAGTGCCAGCGAGCCCCAGGTCAGCACATCACTGGGCAGGGCCACCAGCCGCTGGATCGGGGCCACCACCGTGGTCAGCTGCGCACGTACCGCCTCCATCCGCGTGAAGTGATACTCGGCGAACATCAACCCGGCGGCCACCACCACACATAACAACAGGCGATAACCAGGCACGGTTCCGTGTGAGAACAGCGGTTTAATGGCGGCTCCCCCTGCACCGGGCACGGCACCTTGTTCGGCTACACCTGAATCGACCGCACCTGTTCTTGGCGAATTGCACTGGTCGCAACCTTTGCCCGTCAGTCGCTGGAAAGTAACTCGAAGGTGTGTCCGTCGATCATTTCCAGTGCCTTGCCACCCCCCCGCGCCACGCAGGTCAGCGGGTCTTCGGCGACGATGACCGGCAAGCCGCTCTCTTCGGAGATCAGCTTGTCCAGATCACGTAGCAAGGCACCGCCACCGGTCAGCACCAGGCCACGCTCGGCGATGTCCGAGGCCAATTCCGGCGGAGACTGTTCCAGTGCACTTTTAACCGCCGAAACAATCTGCGCCAGCGTCTCCTCCAGCGCATCGAGAATCTCATGGGAGCTGAGCGTGAAGCTGCGGGGGATCCCCTCCGCCAGGTTGCGTCCGCGCACATCAATTTCGCGCAGCTCCCCTCCCGGGTAGGCGCAACCGATCTCTTCCTTGATCCGCTCGGCAGTGGCTTCTCCAATCAGGCTGCCGTAATGGCGGCGCACGTAGGCGGAAATAGCTTCATCGAAGCGGTCGCCGCCCACCCGGATCGATTCGGAATAGACCACACCGTTGAGCGAGATAATGGCGATTTCGGTGGTACCGCCACCGATATCCACCACCATTGAGCCCTGCGCCTCTTCAACCGGCAGGCCCGCGCCTATGGCCGCAGCCATGGGCTCTTCGATCAGGAACACTTCGCGTGCCCCGGCGCCCTCCGCGGACTCTTTGATCGCCCGACGCTCAACCTGTGTCGACATGCAGGGCACACAAACCAGAACCCGTGGACTCGGCGTCAAAAAGGTACTCTGGTGAACCTTGCGAATGAAATGCTGCAGCATCTGCTCGGTAACGGTGAAGTCGGCAATGACGCCATCCTTCATCGGACGAATGGCCGTGATATTACCCGGCGTACGCCCCAGCATACGTTTGGCGTCGGCCCCTACTGCGGCCACGCTGCGCATATTGCCTGTCTGGCGAATGGCCACTACCGACGGCTCATCGAGCACGACACCGCGACCGCGAACATAAATCAGCGTATTGGCCGTTCCCAGATCAATGGAAAGATCGCTGGAAAACAGCCCTCTCAAACGTTTGAACATGGATGTCGTTACCTAGTGCAGTGCGGGACCTGTGCGGAGGCAAACGGTATCATCGCCGCCCCTGTGCGGCAAGCGACAAGACAGCTTCCGCGCAATGGCAAGAGTGCCCGTCGCGCCTCAGATATGGTACCTTTTCCAGCTGTTCCCTTTGTCTATTCGTGTACTGACTCTCTAGTTTGTGCACTTACTATCCGAGCGAGGACATTCAGCTCATGGCGCTTGAACATGCAGACGTGCAGCGAGCCGCGCACCTGGCCCGGCTCGGGCTGACCGATAACGAAGCCGCCGGCTACGTAGATGACCTGGGCCGCATTCTCGAGATGGTCGACAAGCTGCAATCCCTCAATACAGAAGGGATTGCTCCGCTGGCCCACCCCCTTGATGCCACCCAGCGTCTACGCGCCGACGAGGTCACCGAGAAAGATCAGCGTGATCATTTTCAACACTGCGCACCGGCAGTGGCAGACGGCCTCTACCTGGTCCCCCGCGTCGTCGAATAAACCGAGCACTTCGCCGCTACGCCGCTGCGTAACGGCACGCCTTCATGGAGCCATGCCGCATGCATGACAAAACCCTCACCGAACTGGCTCGCTCGCTCGCAGCCGGTGAGTTTTCCAGCCGTGAACTGACCCAGCATTTATTGGGCCGTACCGAACGTCTCGACGCCACGCTGAACAGTTTCATTACTACCACACCCGACCAGGCCCTGGCCTCCGCGGATGCCGCCGACACCGCTCGCAGCAAAGGCGAAGCCGGTCCACTCAGCGGTCTGCCACTGGCCTATAAGGATCTGCTCTGTACCCAGGGTGTCAAGACCACTGCCGGTTCGCGAATGCTGGACAACTTCATCGCGCCCTACAACGCCACAGTAGTCGAGAAGCTTGCCGAATCCGGCACCGTCAGCCTGGGCAAGACCAACCTGGATGAGTTCGCCATGGGTTCTACCGGCGAAACCAGTCATTCCAGAGCGACAAAAAACCCCTGGGACCTGACTGCCGTCCCGGGTGGCTCCTCCAGTGGCAGCGCCGCTGCGGTGGCCGCCGGCCTGGTACCTGCCGCCATTGGCACCGACACCGGCGGCTCCATTCGCCAGCCCGCCGCCTTCTGCGGGATCACCGGCCTGAAGCCGACCTATGGCCGCGTGTCACGCTACGGCATCATTGCTTACGCTTCGAGCCTTGACCAGGCGGGTCCCATGGCGCGTACCGCCGAGGACTGTGCCTTGTTGCTTAGTGCGATGGCTGGCCACGACCCGCGCGACTCCACCTGTGTCGCCCGTGGTGTGCCCGATTATTGTGCCGAGCTCGACGCCCCGCTGAATGGTTTGAAGATCGGTTTGCCACGGGAGTACTTCGGCGCTGGCCTGGATCCCCAGGTGGAAGCCGCCGTGCGCGAGGCCATCAGCGTCTACGAGTCGCTGGGGGCCAGCGTACACGAGGTGAGCCTGCCGCATACCCACTATGCCGTACCGGCCTA
>DXFC01000224.1 GCA_019114645.1 Candidatus Halomonas stercoripullorum | reverse complement strand
ATGCGGTGATTGAAGGGGCCGGGGATCACTGCTGCGAGTATATGACCGGTGGGCTGGTCTGCGTGCTAGGGCAGACAGGCGTCAATTTTGGTGCCGGCATGACCGGTGGCTTTGCCTATGTACTCGACGAGGATCGCTCTTTCGTGGATCGCTACCACCATGAGCTGGTCGAGATCCATCGCGTCAATACGGAAGCCATGGAGGCATACCGGCGCCATCTGCGCGAGGTGATCGAAAGCTTTGTGGCCGAAACAGACTCGGTACGTGGTCGCGACATATTAAGTGATTTCAGCAGCCATGTACGCCATTTCTGGCTGGTCAAGCCCAAGGGAGCGAGCCTGGCCGACCTGCTGGATGCTTCCTATCGACGCCCTGCATGGCGTACTGCCGGAGAGATACCGCTATGCCCAGCCGTATGAGCCACAATGATTTCCAGTTTATCGACGTTGCACGCCAGGACCCGCAGAAGCGGGAAGCGCGCATCCGGGTGCATGAGCTCACTGAGATTTATGCACCATTCAAGCCCCAGGCAGCCGCCAGTCAGGCCCACCGCTGTCTTGATTGCGGTAATCCCTATTGTGAGTGGAAATGTCCGGTACACAACTACATTCCCAACTGGCTGCAGAAAGTCGCGGAGGGCAACATCATCGAGGCCGCCGAGCTGTGCCATCGCACCAACTCACTGCCCGAAGTGTGTGGCAGGGTGTGTCCCCAGGATCGCTTGTGTGAGGGGGCTTGTACGCTGAATGACGGCTTCGGTGCGGTGACCATCGGTTCGGTGGAGAAGTACATCACTGATACGGCTTTTGCCATGGGCTGGCGCCCCGATATGTCGCAGGTGCGCTGGACTGACAAGCGCGTCGCGATCATTGGTGCCGGCCCGGCGGGGTTGAGCTGTGCCGATGTGTTGGTACGCAACGGCGTCAGGCCGGTGGTCTACGACCGTCATCCCGAAATCGGCGGGTTGCTGACCTTTGGCATTCCGGCGTTCAAGCTCGACAAAGACGTGATGCGGCGGCGACGGACGATATTCGCAGCGATGGGGGTCGAGTTTTGTCTCAATACCGAGATTGGGCGCGATCTGATGCTGGATCAATTGCTTGATGAATATGATGCGGTATTCATGGGCATGGGGGCTTATACCGCGATGCCGGGAGGCTTTCCCGGCGAGAACCTGCCCGGCGTACACAAGGCGCTGGATTATCTGGTCGCCAACATCAATCACAGCCTGGGATATACCCGCGACCCGGGTGAGTACGTCACTCTTGAAGGTCGGCAGGTCGTGGTACTGGGCGGCGGCGATACCGCCATGGATTGCAACCGTACTGCCGTACGTCAAGGTGCTAGCGTGGTGACCTGCGCCTATCGGCGTGATGAAGCCAACATGCCGGGCTCCAGGCGTGAGGTCGCCAATGCCCGTGAGGAGGGCGTTGAGTTTCTGTTCAATCGCCAGCCAGTGGCGGTGGTAGGCAAGGGAAAGGTTGAGGGTGTGAAAGTGGTACACACCCGGCTGGGGGAGCCCGACAGCAACGGGCGGCGACGGCCTGAGGTCGTGCCGGGCTCCGAGGAGATTCTGCCCGCCGATGCGGTGGTCATCGCGTTCGGCTTTCAGCCGAGCCCGGCGCCGTGGCTCGAGCCATTCGGTATCCGGCTCGATGAGCGTGGCTGTGTGCTGGCGCCGGAACAGGGCAGGTATGCGTTCCAGACCACGCACGAGAAGATTTTTGCCGGTGGCGACATGGTGCGCGGTTCTGACCTGGTGGTCACGGCGGTTTATGAAGGCCGCCAGGCCGCCGAGGGTATCCTGGATTATCTGGAGGTGTAAGGTAGCCGTGTTAAAGGCTGTTCAAGGTTATCTGAATGGTCAAAATTGAGCGTTGGGCTGCATTCTGCTATTCTGTCGTCCCATCCTGGCGCGGCTTTCTGCCGAGCCTCACGATCACGTTTCGACAGGTTCTTCATGACACGATATATCTTCGTGACCGGCGGCGTTGTGTCCTCTCTCGGCAAGGGCATTGCGTCGGCCTCGCTGGCGGCAATACTTGAGGCACGTGGCCTCAAGGTCACCATGCTCAAGCTCGATCCCTATATCAACGTGGATCCGGGCACCATGAGTCCGTTTCAGCACGGCGAGGTGTTCGTCACCGAAGATGGCGCCGAGACGGATCTTGACCTGGGACACTATGAGCGCTTCATTCGTACCAAGATGACCCAGGGCAACAACTTCACCACCGGGCGTGTCTACGAGCATGTGTTGCGCCGCGAGCGGCGGGGTGATTACCTGGGGGGGACCGTGCAGGTCATCCCGCACATCACCGACGAGATCAAGCGCCGCGTCTACGCTGGCGGTGAAGGTTTCGATGTCGCGCTGGTAGAGATCGGCGGTACCGTGGGCGATATCGAATCGCTACCGTTCCTGGAGTCGATTCGCCAGATTCGCAGCGAGTTGGGAGCGAGTCGTGCGATTTTCATGCACCTGACGCTGGTGCCTTACATCAAGACCGCCGGCGAGAC
>DXFC01000223.1 GCA_019114645.1 Candidatus Halomonas stercoripullorum | reverse complement strand
GGGAGTTCATGGCTGGCGAGCAGCGGGTTGTGAGACATGTGCACCTCAGGCAGTGGGCGGAGCTTTGCGTGCAAAGCATTCGGGTTAGAAAGCACCGCGCAACGCAGTGATTCACTCGCGCAGGTGTTCCGGCAATGGCTCTTAGATGCGGTCTTGCGCCACGGGTTTCAATGGCGGCAAGGGTTGGTCGCAACGAGCCGGCCCTGTTAGGCTTGCGCCTCTACGAAAGTCGAGGCTAATGGCATGAATGCAACTCAGGAGCGCTGGGGTAGCCGGCGCGCCTTTATCCTGGCGGTCACCGGGGCTGCGGTAGGGCTGGGTAACATCTGGCGCTTTCCCTATATTACCGGAGAAAACGGGGGAGCCGCTTTTCTGCTGCTCTATGTCGCCTTTGTGTTGTTGCTGGGTCTGCCGGTCATGATGGCAGAGATCCTGGTTGGCCGCGCCGGACGGCGTTCGCCGATGCAGTCGCTGGGGTACCTGGCGACGCAGGCGGGAGCCAGTCGTCATTGGCGCTGGCTGGGCTTGTTCGGTGCCTTCACTGTATTTTGCATCTTGTCGTTCTATTCGGTGGTCTCGGGTTGGTTCATCGAGTTTTTTGTTGCTTCGGTGAATGGGAATTTCGTTGGCTTGGGTGCAGCGGAGGTGGCGGCAGGTTTCGAGACTTTTCTCGCCGATCCGCGGCGTATGACGTTTACACACACGCTGTTTTTGTTCATGACCATGACCGTTGTCGCAGCGGGCGTGTCCAAGGGGCTGGAGCGGCTGAATAACCTGCTGATGCCGCTGCTCTATTTGTTGTTGCTATTGTTAGCTGGCTATGCCGCAACGACGGAGGGGTTTGGTCCGGCGCTGGTATGGCTGTTTCGGCCGGATTTTGCGGCCGTCACTCCTCTGGTGTTTGTGCATGCGATGGGGCATGCGTTTTTTACCCTGGCGGTCGGTGCCTGTGCGCTGATGGCATATGGAGCCTACATGCCGGAAAGACAAAGCCTGCCGCATGCGGTGGGTGCCGTCGCCGTCCTTGATGTTGGTGTGGCGTTGTTGGCGGGTATTGCTATTTTCTCTGTGGTATTCACTCAGGGCATGGACCCTGCAGAAGGGCCGGGCTTGATGTTTGTCACCCTGCCTATCGCATTCGCCGAACTGCCGTGGGGCGCATTGTGGCTGAGCTTGTTTTTTCTGCTCCTGCTGCTGGCCACCTGGACGTCATCGATCAACTTGGCCGAGCCCATGGTGGCCAACCTTCAAGGGCGGGGCATGGGGCGTGGCAGAGCCGCCGCAGCGGTAGGTATTTCGGTCTGGGTGATGGGATTGCTGTCGGTATTTTCGTTCTCTTATCTGGCCGAGTGGCGCCCGCTGTTCAACATGACGGCTTTTGATCTGATAACCACTATCCCTACAGAAATTTTCTTGCCGCTGGGTGGTCTGCTGATTGCAGTTTTCGCTGCCTGGATCATGCCGCAAGAGTTGGCTAAAGCCGCTCTGGGTACCGGTGAAACCGGCTTCCGGCTGTGGCAGGTCGTGGTACGCTGGATATCGATTCCATTGGTTGTGCTGGTATTGGTTGCGGGACTCGTTTAACGACCTGAGCTGCAGGAGATAGGTAATGCGTTCATCTGATGCGATTCGTGCCTGGCAAGGTACCCAGCCGGAGCTGGGGGCAAGGGTTTATATCGACTCGGCCAGTGTGGTACTGGGCGATGTAGTGCTGGGTGATGACTGCTCGGTGTGGCCCATGGCAGTGATTCGCGGTGATATGCACCGTATCCGCATTGGCGCGCGTACCAGTGTGCAAGATGGCAGTGTGCTGCATATCACCCATGCCAGCGATTTCAATCCCGATGGACATCCGCTGACCATCGGTAATGACGTTACCATTGGCCACAAGGCGATCCTGCATGGTTGCACGCTGGGTAACCGGATCTTGGTGGGCATGGGCGCCATCGTCATGGATGGAGCTGTCGTCGAGGATGAGGTCATTATTGCTGCGGGCGCCGTGGTCACCCCGGGCAAGTATCTTGAAAGCGGCTTCGTGTATGCCGGAAACCCGGCCCGGCCGCTGCGTCCCCTCAAACAGAGCGAGCGTGACTTTTTCCCCTATACCGCAGGCAATTACGTCAAGCTCAAGGATCAATACCTGGCGGAGAGGGGTAATTAAGGCGCTGCCTTGTGACGGTAGTCTTCGGGCTTGAGGCTGTATTTTTTCAACTTGTCGTAGAGCGTTTTGCGCGGTAAGCCGAGGTGTTCACAAACTTCGGTGATACGCCCGCGATGACTGGCCAGTGACTGACTGATCAGGCTTTTCTCGAATAGCTCCACCTGTTGTGGCAGGGGCAATTCAGCGCTGTCTGTTTCGACTCCTTCCAACAGCATGTCAAGGCGGTAGTTGAAGGCCGAGCCCAGCAATACATAGCGTTCGGCCAGGTTGCGTAGCTCACGTACGTTGCCTGGCCAGTCGTGAGCCATTAGCGCGGAAACCCCGCTGGTGTCCAGCGGTGGAGCCTCCAGACCGCTGCGGTTGGCAGCCACCACGGCAAAGTGCTGAAACAGCAAGGGAATATCTTCGCGCCGTTCGCGTAGCGGCGGCAGCGGCAGGGTAACCACATTGAGCCGGTAGTAGAGGTCTTCACGAAACTCGCCAGTCTCGGCGGCGAGCTTCAAGTCGATCTTGGTGGCAGCAATGATGCGGATATCGAGAGGTACGCTTTCGTTGGCACCGAGACGTTCAATACAGCGCTCCTGCAGTACACGCAATAGCTTGACCTGTAGTGCCAACGGCATCGATTCGATCTCGTCGAGAAACACCGTGCCGCCGTTGGCATGCTCGAATTTCCCGATGCGGCGTTCCACAGCGCCGGTGAAGGCGCCTTTCTCATGGCCGAAGAGCTCTGATTCGATGATGCTTTCGGGCACTGCGCCGCAGTTGATGGCGACGAAAGGGGAGCCACCGCGCGGGCTGCGCTCGTGGATGGCACGGGCTACCAGGTCCTTGCCGGTGCCGGTTTCTCCGAACAGCAAGACATCGGCTTCTACCTGTGAGATGCGCTGGACCATGGAGGCGAGGCGTTGCAGGGCCGGTGTTCGTCCTACCAGGCGTGGTCCGGGCGCGGCCTGCTGGGCCTCCAGCTCCGCCTTGAGCTGTCGGTTTTCCAGGCTCAGGCGGCGCTTGTCGATGCCGCGCCGTACCATCTCCACCAGTCGCTCCCCTGCGAAGGGTTTCTCCAGGAAGTCCCAGGCGCCTTCACGCATGGCCTCGACTGCGGTGGAGATATCGCCGTGGCCGGTGATCAGTATGACCGGCAGGTCCGCATCACGGGCATGCACTTCGCGTAGTAGTGCCATGCCGTCCATTCCCGGCATGCGAATATCACTGACGATGACCCCGGGGAAGTCAGCTGTCAGTGCTTGTAGCGCACTTGCAGCATTGGCGAAAGGTTCGGGCTGGTAACCCGCTAATTCCAGAGTCTGGCCGGCGCTGATGCGTAGATGGGGTTCGTCGTCGACAACGATCACCGGAATAGCCGCTGGATCATGCATGTGTCTGTCTCTCCTCGGATGGGTACGGGCGGCTTTCAGGAGATTCTGTTCGCGGCAGAATAAGCGTAAAGCAGGCGCCGCCGTCCGACAGGTTTCGGGCTTCGATACGACCGCCCAGGTCTTGGATAATGCGCGCTGATATCGACAGCCCGAGGCCTAGCCCACTGCCGGGTGATTTGGTAGTAAAGAAAGGTTCGAAGATATGGGCCAGGTGCGATGCCGGTATGCCGGGGCCGGTATCGCTGACACTGATTCTGATGTATTCCCCTTCAAGCGTGGTGCTAAGTGTCAGTCTGGAGGTGGGTGCTTCGGCCATGGCCTGCAGCGCGTTGCCAATCAGGTTGACCAGGACCTGCTCCAGGCGAACCAGATCGGCGCGTACCCACGCTTCCGTCTCCCAGTCTTGCACCACCTCCACGTTGTGCATGCGGCTCTGGTAGAGCCGCAAGGCATAGGCGAAGCACGCCTGTACCGATACCGTGGTCAGGGAGCTATCACTCTTGCGCGAGAACTGGCGTAGCTGCGCGCTGATTTCCGCCATGCGTTCCGTAAGTTCCACTACCTGGGCCAGATTGGCATCCACGGCCGAGAGGCGTTGGCGCTCAAGAAAGGTACGAGCATTTTCCGCATAGGCGCGGATCGCTGTCAGCGGCTGGTTGAGTTCATGATTGATTCCGGCGGCCAGTTGGCCAAGCATGGCCAGTTTGGCGGCTTGTACCAGTTCATCCTGGGTACGGCGAAGGTTCTCTTCGGCGCGACGGCGCTCCTCGATCTCCTCGGACAGCAGCCGGTTGGTCTCCACCAGGTCACGGGTGCGCAGGGCAACATTGCGCTCGAGCTCGTCGCGTGCCCTGGCCAGGGTCTGGCGCTCACGTTCGGCAAACAGCTCACGCTCACGACGCAAGCGTAGGCGCTGCCAACCGATACCGCTGGCCAGCACGATGACACCATAGAGACCGCCCGCCATCGCGGCAGAGAGCCACTGGGCACGGTAGATACCGGCGAATGGCTTGAGAATATGCATGTCCCAGTCGTAGGCTTCCATATGGCGCGCCAGGGTCAGGTAGCCTTCGTTGGCCAGCGGGCCCTGGTTAAACTGGATCAGGCGGCTGCCGTCGGGACGTGCTTCCATGACTTCAATGCCCGCCGGTGATAGCGGCTCATCGGCGTAGCGGCGGGTGGTCAGCAGGGCCTGACGTTCCTGTTCGGAAAGTTGCTGCATGGCGGTCATGCGCAGCTCGGGGTGACTGGCCATGAAGACAATGTCGTCCTTGTCGGTAACCATGAGCA
>DXFC01000222.1 GCA_019114645.1 Candidatus Halomonas stercoripullorum | reverse complement strand
AGGTAATACATGGCAACATTCAGCGGGCTGGCAATAGGGGCGGGTATTGTACCAGAGGCGAGCGGCGGGTTGGCGGTACCCACTGGCGGTGGCGCTATTATCCTGGGCGCCTGCGGCGCCATTCGCCGGGCGGAGCCCAGCTCCCACAGAGTGGGTGTTATCCCAGCGCAGTGGCTGGAAACAGACACGGGTTTTTGTAGGAGATCGGCTTGCCGGGCGAACCAGCGCGCAGCGCTGGCGGGGTTAGCCGGCAGGACGCCGCAGGATCGTGCCCTGGTCGCCTACCGCGTAGACGGCGCCGTTTTCAGTGGCCTTCACCGCACGCAACCCGACGTCAATGCCACTAGGCTCAGGTACCCATTCCCCTGCTTCCAGCCGCAAGACCCGGCCTTGGGTGCCTACCGCATACACGCCGGCGGCGTCGGTGCCGGAAAGACTGAGCAGGTCGTCACGCAGGCGAACCGGTTGCAGCTGCCAGCGCTGGCCATTGAAGTGCGCCAGGGTGCCAGAGAGCCCCACGGCGTAGATGTCATCCAGCGTCGGGCCCCACACATCGTAGAGGAAATTTTCCGTGCCGACGTTGAACTCGCCCCACTCGCGGCCGTTGTAGCGCAGCACCAGGCCGAAGTCACCTACCTTGATACGCCTAAAAACCCAGCTGCTCAAGGTGACTGGCCAGCTCCTCCAGAATGGGGATGCCCTGCACATCACTGGGCAGCATCGGTAACCTTGGGCGGGGCAGATGCGCCAGTTGCTCGTCGATACGCGCCAGGTAGTTGGCCTCCTGCTCGCGCCGGGCACGCAAAAACTCGCCATCGGCCATGTCAGGGATCACCCGGTTAACCAGCGTACCGGCTACCGGAATATTGACCGCTTCGAGTGCCTGTACGGCGCGGGCGGTTTCCAGAATCGGCAGTCGCTCGGGGGTCAACACAAACAGAAAGCCGGTTTGTGCAGGATCTTCGATACGCCGCCGGGCGCGGTGAAACAGCCGCCGGCGCTCAATCAGCGTCTGCGCGACATCACGGGTCTTCTCGTCAAGGTCGCTCAAGGCATCTTCTTGCGGATCGTCGAAAGGAGTGGCGACATCGCGGCCCCGCTTGGGGGTCAGGTGCGCCAGGACCTTGCCCAGCTCTTCCGACTTGCGGTTGTGGGCCAGCAGGCCGTCGGTCCAGGCGGCCATGGCTTCGGGCAGTGTCAGCAGACGCAAGGTATGACCGGTGGGGGCGGTATCGAAGATCACCAGGTCATAGGGCGCTTCATCGTCGGTCACGATGCGCGAGAGGCGTTCCAGCAGCGCCGCCTCCTGCGCCCCGGGAGACTGGCGCGTCAGACGCATCTGGCGTTCCAGCTCCTGCATCATCTCGGGAGCCGCATAGCGCCGCATCTGCGTGACAACACGCGCCAGGTGCGCCTCGACTTCCGCGTCGGGGTCGATCTCCATGGCATCAAGGTTGGGCAGCAAGCGGCGCGGCGTATCCCCCAACTCACGATCAAACACATCGCCTAAGCTGTGTGCCGGGTCGGTGGAAATCACCAGCACCCGGCGCTCACGACGTGCCGCCAACACTGCCAGCGAAGCCGCGACGGTGGTTTTGCCAACGCCGCCCTTGCCGCCCACCCACAGCAGGCGTTTATCGAGTAATCCTTGCATCTTGTTTCGCTCTAGCAGCAACGAAAATGGTCCAGCGGCGAGCGCTCCATGCCCATGCGCCGATGCCAGTCGTGGAAGCGCTCCAGCAGTAGCGGTTGCAGTTCCAGCGTGTAATAGGCCGCTGGATTGGGTAGTCCCATCATCTCGGAGAATACCAGCAGCATGAATAGATCGTCCTCGTCACGCCGGGCTCTGGCTATCGCGCCACGGTAGCGGGCGGAGTACACCTCCTCGGCGAAGAAACGGGCCTGGCTAAGCCAGGCCCGAATCTTTTCCAGACGAGAATCGTGATGGGAGTCACGATCATCGTGCATGGCAGGCTCCTTGTTTCATCAGGCTCCCTTGCCCTGCTGTTCGGTGGCCACTTCTGCCCGCGCTCGCTTCAGCGCCGCCGCACACTCCATGGAGACCAGGATCGCGGCAATCAGTACCACGATATCGAGGAACAACAGGAAGTAGTTGCCATCATTGTAGAAAGTACGCAGTTGCAGCAGTAGCGCTGCGATGGTCATTACCAGCACGAAGCAGAGCGGCGCCAGGGTATACCACATGGGGCGACCCAGCCGCACCAGCATTACCGTGACCACCAGCAGGGTCAGGCCCGCCAGCAGCTGGTTGGTGGTGCCGAACAGCGGCCAGATGATCATGCCGCCGGTACCGCCGGCACCACCGGCACCAAAGGCCAGCAGCAGACAGGTACCTACCGCCAGCAGAGTGGCCGGTGTGCCCTTCTTCATCCATTCCTGGTTATAGATCTCGCCCCACTCCTGGAAAATGTAGCGCTGCAGGCGCAGGCCGGTATCCATGGTGGTGCCGGCGAAGAGTGCCGCCATGACGGTGAGCAGCGTCGCTGCAGTCACTTCATTTAGCCCCAGACCGTTATGGATCATGTAGGCTCCCCCCTGGACGAAAGCGGTGACCCCACCTTGTCCGAAGGCGGTGTACATGGCCTGCCAGTCAGCGAAAGTGGCAAAGCCGGCCGTCGCTGCCAGGATGGCTGCCAGGGCCAGCATGCCCTCGCCTACGGCACCAAAGTAACCCACGAAACGGGCATCGGTTTCCTTGTTGAGCTGCTTGGAAGTCGTGCCCGAAGAGACCAGGCCATGGAAGCCGGAAATGGCACCACAGGCAATGGTGACGAACAGCAACGGCAACAGCGACGGCGTACCTGCCGGGACATCGCTATTGATCGCCGGGGCGACCACAGTCGGGTTCAGGAAGAGAATCGCACCATAGAGCACGATCAAGCCGATAAACAGCTGCAGGCCGTTAATGTAGTCACGCGGCTGCAGCAGCATCCAGACCGGCAGCAGCGAGGCGATGGCGGCATAGCCAAAGAGCAGCAGAATCCAGACGGCACTGCCGGACAGCGCCCCCACCTGGTCAGGCATTTGAATCGGCACCGACGGTCCGATGAAGATCAGCCCATAGAGAGCAGCCACGCCAAGTACCGATACCAGTATCAGGCTCATTTTGCGGCGATAGATCAGCTGGCCAATGATCAGCGCCACCAGGATCGCCCCCCAAACCGGCACTACCGCAGTGGGGAAGTTCATCATCAGCCCGGCAATGACCACGGCGAAAACCGCGTTGACCATGAGCAATACCAGGAAGATGACGATCATGAAGATACTGCGGGCACGCTTGCCGACTACATCTCCGGTTAATGCCCCGACGGATTTGGCCTTGTTGCGCACACTGGCCCAAATGGCACCGGAGTCGTGCACACCGGCGAAGAAAATGGTGCCCAGCACCACCCACAGAAAGGCCGGCAGCCAGCCCCAGATGACCGCGATGGCAGGCCCTACGATGGGTGCCGCACCCGCCACCGAAGTGAAGTGATGACCCCAGAGGATATAGCGGTTTGTGGGTACGAAGTCGACGCCATCCTCATACTCATGTGCGGGAGTCTTGAAGTCAGGGTCGAGACGAAAGATCTTGGTGGCGATGAAACGGGAATACACGAGATACCCCGCGGCCATTCCACCGAGACCCAAGATGAGCAGGATAATGGCACTCATTGTTGGACG
>DXFC01000221.1 GCA_019114645.1 Candidatus Halomonas stercoripullorum | reverse complement strand
ACCCATTAACGGACCGCTATCGCCACCGCAAGCAATGACCGCGTCTGTGGCCTGTGCGAAGGCCAGCGCTGCCTCGCCTTGCCAGGTGAGATAAGCGTTGTCATAGGTGCCACGGGTACGGTGGGCTTCATTGGCGGCCTCAGCCAGCTTGGTAGCGCTTAGCGTTCCATTGCGCAGGCCAGCCGCCTGTTCACGTAGAGGGCGTTGTAAAAGGAGGGGAGTGGTCATCAATCGTCTCCTCTATTCAGTCGCGGATTTCAAAGATTGCTTCGACTTCTACTGCGGCGTTGCCCGGCAGTGTGGCTACCCCAACGGCCGTGCGGGCATGACGGCTCTCCTCCCCAAATAGATCGATGAACAATTCAGAGGCACCATTGATGACCAGTGGTACATCATGGAAACCAGGCGCCACGTTGACAAAGCCGTTCATGCGCACACAACGAACCACTCGTGACATGTCGCCCTCGACAGCATCACTCAGCGACGCCAGCAGGTTCAGTGCACACGCCTGGGCGGCAAGCTTGCCGGTTTCCAGGTCGAACTCTGCACCCACCTTGCCTGGGTAAAGTACTTCGCCATCGCGCTCGCAGATCTGGCCGGCCAAGAAGAGTTGGTTGTTTAAGCGCGACCAAGGCCGGAATGTACCGCGGGGCTGGGGAATCGCGGGCAGTGTAAAGCCGCGGGCGGCAACGGCTTCAGTAATGGTGGGCATTATCTTTATCCTTTTTGGGTTATTAGGGTGGTCAAGAGATTTGCAGTTAAAGGTTTGCCTTGGTTGGGAGCAGCAGCTGTTCGACCACTTTCGCCAAGGCTCGTACAGACAGCTCAGCGTCGGCACGCTCAACATGTTCGTCGGGGTGATGGCTGACACCTGCCCGACAGGAGGTAAACAGCATTGCCGTGGGGCACACTTTTGCCAGGTGGATGGCATCGTGGAAGGCGCCGGATACCAGCTGAGGTGCCCTGGGGCAATAGTGCGTTGCACAACTGTTCACGAGTTCTACCAAGCTAGGATCGAAAGCGACGGGGGCTACGCGTGAGCCGGGCAGCAAGCTGACGGAGCAGCCCGACCATTTCCACTCACAGAACTGGTGGAAAACACTATCCAACTTGTCGAGCACTGTTTGGTCGGGATGGCGCAAATCGATAGTGAAGCGAGCACTTTGAGGTATGGTATTGGTCGAGCCGGGCTCCATTGCGAACTTGCCAATGGTGAAGCGTACCTGGTCATCGTATTGGGTCACGGCGCTCTTGAGTTCTGTGATTAGCGCATGAGCGCCCATGAAGGCGTCACGGCGATCCGCTTCCGGTGTGGTGCCGGCGTGGTTGGCCTGACCCTGTACCTCAACTGTGTACCAGTTGACCCCTTGTATGCCGCTTACGGCGCATGCCGCAATGCCTTGTGCTTCGAGTACCGGACCCTGTTCGATGTGTAGCTCCAGATAGGCGTGGGGCACATAGGGCTCAGCACGTAAGGTCGTATCGTGCGCGCCGAGTAACGCCAGGCAGGAATCCAATGCGTCACCGAAGCGAGTACCGGCATCATCACGAGCTTCAAGTATGGCTTCTGGATCGCGCTGGCCGGAAAACCAGGCGGAGCCGGAGGTGCCGGGTGCGAAGCGCGCGCCTTCTTCGTTGGTCCAGGCCACCACCTCAACGGGACGGGCATGTTCAACACTCTGCTCTTTTAACGTACGCAGTACTGCTAGGCCGGCGACTACGCCCAGGGTGCCATCATAGATGCCTGCTTCAGGTTGGCTATCCAGATGACTGCCGAGCAACAGCGGTGCCTGACTGGAATCACGACCCTCTTTGCGTAGGAATACATTGCCCATGGCGTCGTAATAGGCACGGCAGCCAAGCGATTTGCCTTGCTCGATTAACCAAAGACGAGCGCGGTTGTCATTGTCATCCAGCGCCAGGCGGCGCAGGCCTCGAGGGCTCAGTGCCCCGATTTCAGCCTGGGCTTGCAGGTCCGCCCAGAAGTGTTCCCCATTGAGGCTTTCCGCCAGGCTTGGAAAACTGTTCATGCACAAGCTTCCTTTCAAGCAGCCTTAGTAGATGAGCGACGGTACCCAGAGGCTGAACCAGGGCACATAAGTGAGGATGACCAGTGCAATGAGCATCATTACGATCAGTGGTATGCATGCCTTGAAGACTTCGGTCAGGGACATTTTCGAGATCGCCATGGCGACGAACAGGTTGAGGCCTACAGGGGGGGTGATCATGCCCACCGAGAAATTAACCAGCGTGATGATGCCGAAGTGCACCGGGTCGACACCCACTTGGGCTGCGATGGGCTGTAGAAGCGGTGAGAGCACGATAATGGCCGATGCACTGTCAAGAAAGAAGCCGGCAATGATCATGACGACGTTGAACAGGGCCATGACCAGAACAGGCTCATTCGTCAGCGATAGCACTTGGCTGGCCAGTTGGGTTGGGGTGCCGGTAATGGCAAGGAGCCAAGAGAAGGCCGAAGCACCAGCGGTAATGAGCAGCAGCGTGGCTGAGGTCAACCCCGAATTGCGTAGGGTGTCGCGCAGTTCACGCCAGCCAATGGTGCGATAGATCACCATGCCAACGAACAGGCCATATACGCACGCTACAGCAGCCGATTCGGTGGGTGTAAACACACCGCTATAAATGCCGCCGAGCAAAATAATCGGCAAGCCCAGCCCCCAGGCGGCAGACTTCACCGCGGTAAAGATTTCACGCAGGCTAGGGAAGGGCGCTCGCGCGTAGCCTTTGAATGATGCGTAGACGATACAGTAGGCGATAAGTAATGAGGCGATCAGGATGGCCGGGAGCAGGCCCGCAGCAAAGAGCCGACCAACTGAGGTGCCCGTCACCGAGCCGTAAATGATCAGCGCAATACTGGGTGGGACGATAGGACCAAGAGTCCCGGCCGTGGCAATCAGGCCGATGGCGAAACGTTTGTCGTATCCGGCGGCGACCAGGGCGGGAAACATGATCGAACCGATGGCCACCACAGTGGCGGGGCTAGAGCCCGAAATTGAGCCAAAGAAGAGGCAGGAGAGTACAGTAGCCGCTGCCAGACCGCCTGGTACCCAACCCACCAGAGCTTTGGCCAGTTCAATCAGGCGATTTGATAGCCCGCCAATTCGCATTAGTTCCGCTGCGAGAATGAAGAACGGAATGGCCATCAGCGAAAAATTGTTCATCCCCGTAAACATGCGCATGGGGACGATGACGGGATTGGTGGTACCAAAGAAATCAATGGCCAGGAATACGGCGAAGGCCAGCGCAGCGAAAATGGGTAATCCCAGCAGGAGTACCGCAAAAAAGAGGGGAAGCAGAGCCGTAATCATGCGTAACTCCAGGCGTCAGACGAGCTTGTCTGTTTCAGCGGTGAGTTCTTCAGCGAGACTGACCGGCGGTTTGGTCCAGGCTTCATGAATTACCCATAAATAGCGCAGGATCAGCAGGACCCCTGAGATGCCTATGGGTAGATAGAACCAGGCCATCGGCAAGCGCAAGGCTGCGGTGAGTTGACCGCGCCCCAGGGTGTTGAGATAGAGCTGGAAGCCGAAATAGGCTAGATAGCCAGCGAATGCGATGCCGAGAATGGCAGTGATGATATGCAGCCAGCGGTTAACGGCAGGCGGTACTATGGCATTTAGCACATCGACAGAAATATGTACGCCATGGCGCACGCCCATGCTGGCGCCAACGAAGCTCATACAGATAATGGAGTAAATGACAACTTCTTCGACCCAAAAGATCGAACTGTTAAAGCCATAGCGATAAATGACCTGAATGACCGTGAGGAGAGTAGCGATCGACATGAAGATCACCATCGCCACGTTTTCCAGGGGATCCAAGACCTTATTGAGTGCATCGAACATGGCACGGTCGCTGTGTTGAGGTGAAGTGGAGCGTTAAGCGCACGGGCGCGCAGCGCCGGCTTGCTTGGCGATGGCGCCCGTGCGATTACGTAGTTATCAGTAGGAAATGCCGACCACGTCGTAGACTTTGTG
This sequence comes from Candidatus Halomonas stercoripullorum, assembly GCA_019114645.1. Lineage (GTDB taxonomy): Bacteria > Pseudomonadota > Gammaproteobacteria > Pseudomonadales > Halomonadaceae > Halomonas > Halomonas stercoripullorum. Next base: position 10,504 of record DXFC01000221.1, on the reverse strand, counting down.
CAGCAGGTCGGTAGTCACTACATCCTCGTATTCGCGGTGCACCGGCATACTGGCTTCGACAAAGGCCTCGCGTGCTTCCGGGGTGAGCTCCGTGATGGCGATCTCGTCACGGATAGCCTCAATAATTGTTTCTTCATCTTGTAGCGTCAGCTCGCGCGACGTGGTCCGGCCGCTATTAAAGGCTTCGGTCATGATCTCCTGCAGGTCTTCGGGCAGGGAGTCCCATGAATCCTGATTAACGACCGTGGCATAGGCGTGATAAGCGTGGTTGGTGAGTGTCAAGTAATCCTGCACTTCGTGAAAGCGCATGGTGTAAATGTTGGCAAACGGGTTCTCCTGCCCAGAGACGACGCCCTGCTGCAGGCCGTTATACACTTCGGTGAAGGCCATGGCCGTGGGGTTGGCACCGAAATTTTGATAGGTGGAAATGACGATGGGCGCCTGCATGGTGCGCATGCGAATGCCCTCGAGATCTTCGGGACCTTCAATAGGTCTGTCGTTATTGGTCATATGGCGGAAGCCGGCGCCCCAGAAGTTCACAGCATGCATGTTGTGCTCACTGAGGGTATCCAGAATTTCACGTCCGACATCGCCGTCCAGCACCTGGACCATCGTATCGTAGTCAGGAAGCAGGAAGGGCAGGTCGAGGATCTGCAGGCGTGGCTCGAAGTTACCCAGGGTGGCAGTGGGTGGAATACCAATATCCACCAGGCCCATCTGAATTTGCTCGATGATCTCGACATCGCCCCCGACCTGGGCGGCGGGCAGGACGTTGATCTGTATCCTGCCTTCGGATTTCTCTTCTACCTCTTCTTTGAAACGCAGTGCTGCCTGGCCGTTCGGTGTGTCTTCGATCAACACATGAGCGAAGCTGAAGGTATATTCAGCGGCCTGGGCTTGTGTCATACCAAAAGACGCTGCTGCGATTGCCGCTACCAGTGAAGCTTTAATCATTTTGTTTTTCATGCTGTTACCTCATTGAGTGTGAGGACTTCCTTGTCTTGTTTTTATTGCCTTTGTGCAGAGTTCGGCGCCTGGCGCCAGTCGTACGGTACTTGCTGGACCGTGTGTACAACTTTGGGTCGAGCGTATTAAGCACTTCCGTTTTTATTTGATCGCTTCGGTGTTTTGTCTTTGCTGCGAGCTTGAAGAAGCCAGGAGCACCGCCAGAGCCAAGCGCGCTTTGCGTGCACTCAAGTCAAGCATTGGCTGGACACCACTAGCCTCTAAATCGGCAAGGCTGCCGGTGAATTCATAGCTCTTGTGCACCGGGCCGGTGAGACAGCTGCTGACGAGGGCGACAGGTACCCCGCTCTCGATAACTCCAATTATGCTAGGCATCCAGTCCGGCGGTACGTGACCGCGCCCCAGGCCATCGATGACCAGGCCCACGGCGCCTGTAGTAACAGCTGCCTCGATCAAGTGTGGCGAAGCGCCGAGATAAGCAGGCACAATGTCGACCCGCGGTAACGTGGCGCCAGTGGGTAGAGCCAATGCTGATGCTCGGATGGGATGGCTCGCAAAGTAGACTCTCGGGCCGTCAACATAGCCAATGGGCCCTGTTTCAGGCGCGGCGAAGCCGTTTGGTTGGAATGTGCTGGTTTTGCGCACTTGCCTGGCCGCGTAGATGGACTGATTAAATACGACCAAGGCGCCTAACCCGGCTGCTTGGGAGGAAGCTGCTACCAGCAACGCATCGGCCAGATTGCGAAATGCATCTGTGCCGGGCTCATGTGGTGCCCGCTGGGAGCCGGTGATTACGACAGGCAGCCTGCTGGCTAGAGTGATATCCAGGAAGAATGCTGTCTCTTCCAGAGTATCTGTGCCGTGTGTAATGACCACGCCGTGCACATCAGGAGATTCGGCGAGCGCTTGGCACTGGGCGTGGAGCAGAAGCAGATCGTTATAGGTCATGGCATTGCTGGGTTTTTGCAATACCGAACGAACCTCAATCTCGCATTCAAAACCGGACGGTAGATTGACCTGGGCCAAGAGCGCTTCGCCTTTCAGTTCACCTGAGCGATTACGCCCTGAGTCATCAGGTCGGCTGGCGATGGTGCCGCCAGTGGTTAGTACAACGATTTTGTTTGTTGTCATTGTTACCCTTCAAGACATCAGATGTCTGTCGTCTGGTGTATGCTAGGCAAAAAAAAGCCGAATGTGCAAGGGTACGAGTTAAGTTTACACATCCGTTTGCAGTGGGTTCTTGTGGGTATGAACAATAACCTTATGCTTTTGTTGATATTAATGGTGGGAATTTCAGCCGCAGAAAAGATAGAGGCTCTATGAGTTTAAAGCGCAAGCTCAGCACCCAAACTATGCCAACTGACCCGTTCGGTCATTCCATTGAGCGTCGCTCGGTCGCCATGCAGCTCCTTGAGCGGATCAAGAGCGCCTTGATTCGTGGTGAGCTCAAGCCCGGTGATTATCTTCCTTCCGAGAGCGAGCTGACTCAGAGCCTGGGAATCGGCAAATCCAGTGTCCGAGAAGCTATCAAGATGCTTCAGGCCATAGGCATTGTAGAGGTTCGACGAGGGCAGGGAACCATCATACGGCGTGAGCCTGGTGATCCGATCGTTGACCCTATGGCGTTTGGAATGATTTTGGCACGAGGCATGACACGCGATGTGCTGGAGTTTCGTCGCATGTTCGAACCTGCTTATACCCAACAGGCGATGTATGCTGCTACCGCGGCAGATCACGCCCAGATACGGCAGGCCATAGACGACATGGAAATTGCGATCGCTAACGGCGAACAGACCTCACGCCACGATGTCGCCTTCCATCGAGCCATCCTGCACGCCACACATAATCCGATGACGATACGAGTGGGTGAGACCTTGCTGCAGCTAATCGAGGCGGCACTTGAGACCTCGATGCAAAGCTTGCCCGAGGTGGCGCTGAAAGATCATAAGGCGATCTACGCGGCTTTTAAGGCAGGCGACGCGCCAGGCGTTCAAGAGGCGATTGAGGTTAGCAGCAGAAGCTGGGAAACCAACCTGACCTACCTGAAAGAGAGCGGCTAGCGTTTCTATCAGCATGCGAAGATATGCCCGTTTTATTGGGTATCGCTCTGCTCTTGGTGACGTGACTGCCAATAAGCTATTCACCATGGTGTTTGGTGGAACACGGCTTGTGGTGCGGTAGAATGTAAGCTCTGTCGTCGAGTAGCAGCATACATAACGAGAAGGAGGAGATCCGCCATGCGCTTTGTTCCCCGTTTTACCGATGGCCAGGAGTTCTTCCAGTCGTTGGGCAAGATCGTCTGCATTGGACGTAACTATGCGGACCACGCCAAGGAGCTGAATAACCCGGTTCCCACCGAGCCGCTGCTTTTTATCAAGCCGGCTACCAGTGCAGTGCGCTTTGATGAGCTGCTTGAGCCACCTTACAGCCGTGGCGAAGTGCACTACGAAGCCGAGCTGGCGTTGTTGATTGGCGAACGCCTGACCCACGCTACGGCTGACGAGGCAGAACGTGCTGTTGTCGGGATTGGTTTGGCATTTGACTTGACGCTACGTGAACTGCAGACGCGCCTGAAAGAGAAGGGGCATCCCTGGGAGATCGCTAAGGCGTTCGACGGTGCCTGTCCCTTAAGCGATTTCATGCCGCTTGATCGGGCGCCAAACTGGAATGCCCTGGCCTTTGAGCTGGAGATTGACGGTGAACTTCGCCAGCGTGGCGAAGTGTCCGACATGTTGTTCCCGATACCCACTTTGGTCGCCGAGATGAGCCGGCACTTTACCCTGGAGCCGGGTGATGTAATCCTGACCGGAACGCCGGAGGGCGTGGGTGAGCTGCCACGTGGCGCCAAATTGCGCCTGACCCTGACCGGCGGGCTTGAGGTGACAGCTCAGGTCGTGGAGTAAACTAACTATTCAAGATAGGTGTAGCCTTCGAGGCCTGCGGAAAGGTCGCTTAGAAAGAGTGCCTGCTCCGCAGCGCTCAGCCCGCTTTCGGCCAGTTGGCCGGCGAGTCGGTCGCGCAGTACCGTAGCGTCAAAATTGACATAGGCGAGTACATCAGAGACGCGATCACCGTGTTGAGCGTGGCTGAGCACCCATTCACCCTGCTCGTCCAGAGAAGCAACCACCGAGTCCGTATCGCCGAACAGGTTGTGCAGATCGCCAAGAATCTCCTGGTAGGCACCGACCAGGAAGAACCCTAGCAGACGCTCCTCGTCCGCATCCCACTCAGGTAGCGGCAGGGTAGTCTCTACCCCCTGGCCGTCAACGTAGTAATCGATACGCCCATCGCTGTCACAGGTAATATCCTGAATGATGCCGCGGCGGGTGGGTTCGCGATTGAGCCCCGTCAGTGGCAGCACCGGGAATATCTGATCGATACCCCAGACATCGGGCACGGACTGGAACAGTGAAAAGTTGACGAACAGTTTGTCGGCGAGCTTCTCGGCGAGGTCATCAATGATCTCGCGGTGGGCACGGTTGCGGTTATCCAGGCGCTCGCGCAGCCGCGCACAGGCGGCATAGTAGACGCCTTCCGCTTCGGCGCGCACGGTGATGTCGGCGAGTCCCATGATAAAGCGGTCATGCAGCTCACTCACCGCCTGCAACAAGTCATGCCAGGCTTCCACCAGTTCGCGTGGTTCCAGCGATTCACCCAGCAGGTCGTGGACCCGCCACAGCTCGTTGAGTTGAGGGTCGTCCCGGGCCTGGCGTGCGGGAACCTGCTCGCTGACGCGCTCTTCGCCGATCACATCGGCAATCAGTACCGCATGATGAGCGGTGAGTGCACGTCCCGACTCACTGAGCAGGTGAGGCTGGGGGATCTCCGCTTCAATGCAGGCCTGGGCGAAGGCGCTGACCACGTTGCGCGCATATTCGCGCATGGAGTAGTTGATCGAGCAGAAGCTGCGCGAGCGGGTGCCCTCGTAATCGATGCCGAGGCCGCCACCCACATCGACGGTATCGATGGGGGCCCCCAGAGCCAGCAGGCTCTGATAGAAGCGCGCGCATTCGCGCAGACCGAACTGGATATCGCGGATATTGGCGATCTGCGAGCCCAGATGAAAGTGCACCAACTGCAGGCTAGCCAGGGAATCCGCTTCGCGTAGCCGCTCGACCACGGCAAGCATCTGGCTGGCCGTCAGACCAAATTTGGATTTTTCGCCACCGGTATCCTGCCACTTGCCCATGCCCACCGATGCCAGCCGGGCGCGCAGGCCGATACGTGGTGTGACGTCGAGGTTGGCGGCCTCTTCGAGAATCAGCGGCAACTCGGAGAATTTTTCCACCACCAGATAGACTCGGTGACCGAGCTTCTCGCCCATCAAGGCCAGACGAATATATTCACGATCCTTGTAGCCGTTGCACACAATCAGTGATGGGCCATCACCGGAAAGCGCCAGCACGGCGAGCAGCTCCGGCTTGCTGCCGGCTTCGAGACCGACCCGGCCGCGACCGCGTTCACGGGTGGCAAGGATCTCTTCCACCACGCGGCGCTGCTGATTGACCTTGATGGGATAAACCGCCGTATAGCCGCCGTGGTACTCCTCCTCGCCCATGGCCAGGTCGAAAGCGTCGCACAGATGTTCGACACGGTCGTGCAAAATGTCGGTGAAGCGTACCAGTACCGGTAGGCGCAGGCCGGCTTCACGCAGCTGGTCCACCAGCGGTGCCAGTGGCAGGGCCGGGCCCTCTTCCTCGCTGCCGAGAGGGCGCACCAGAGCGTGGCCGTTATCGTCGACATCGAAGTAGCCACTACCCCACTGGTCGATATTCCAGGTGCGGCGGGCACGTTGGGCAGGTCCAGAAGCAGTTCCCATAAGCAGACTCATGCGTTTTTTACGTTGGGCAGAGGCAGGGCACCATGTTTCAGGCGTGCCGTGAGGATAGTATGAAAACGTGAGGGGTCGTGTGGTGTCAGATCATGCGCCGGAGGGTCAACGTAGACCACCAGCAGCCGCGAGAGCCAGTAACGCAGGGCCGTCATGCGAAGCATGGTAGGCCAGGCGTCGCGTTCGGCCGGGGCCAGAGGGCGGTGCGCCTGGTAGGCATCAAGAATCGCTTCATAGCGGGCACGGTCCAGGCGGCCATCGGCGTTGGAAGTCCAGTCATTGATCACGATGGCGAGGTCGAACAGCAGATCACCGGTACAACCGTTATAGAAGTCGATAATACCGCCCAACCGGTCGTCTTCGTACAGGGTGTTATCACGAAACAGGTCGCCGTGCAGGGCCCCCTGAGGCAGCTCGGGTATTGTGCTGAAGACATCTTGGTAGATCTCTACCTCATTCTTCATCAGGGCCTGATCATCCGGCGAGAGGTAGCTCAGCACCTTGGTATGCAGAGCCGTCAGCCAGTTGAGGTCACGCGGGTTCGGACGATGACCGGAAAAATGCTGCGATACCGCATGTAAACGACCCAGGGTATCCCCCAGCGCCCGGCACTGGTTCAGATTAGGTGACACGGGGTGCTTGCCGGGCAGGCGCGGGAACAACAGCGCCGGCTTGTCGGCCAAGCTGTGCAGCGCAACGCCATCGCGATCATGAATCGGCCCGGGCACTGGCAGGCGGTGTTCATCAAGGTAGTCGAGCAGTTCGACGAAGAACGGCAGCTCCTCATGCTCACCCTGTTCGAACAGGGTGAGCACCAGCCGCCGGCGATCAGTGGTCACAAAGAAGGTGCTGTTTTCGGTGCCCGCAGGGACACCTTCCAGACATACCAGTTCGCCTACATCAAAGCGCTGCAGAAATTCCGCGACCTGTGCGTCGCTTAACGGGGTAAATACGGCCATGTGTGTCTCGCCCAGGTTGCCAAGGCGCCTATTGTAGCGACTTGGCACTTCGATGCACGTTTGCTGAGTGTGTGGTAACAGGAAGGGCGGGAGCCTTGTGCCGGGATCGATCAGGGCGCCAATACCCACTGGGGCACGTCAACTTGGTTCCCCTCCTGGCGTTCGAAGTTGCCATTGCCGTCGTGGTCAACCAGGAAAAAGCTGGTCCCCTGGGCGGGGCGAATCTCGATGGCATAGAGCCGGTCATTGAGCCGATATTCGCGAATGGTGCGGTCTTGCTCCTGACGTACGGTGATATCGGGCTCGGCAGACTGGGCCAGAGCCGCAGCGGTCGGTGCCAGAGTGAGCGACACGATAGCAAGGCTCAGCCCCACACCGAGCAGGCTTGGAATCAAAAAAGAGCGGGCAAGGAAAAAGCGAGAAAGATACATGCTGCCTCCAGAAGTGCTGGCGAACCACGCTCACCACGCGATGGATATAGTGTATGACGTAAGACAGCGTGAGCCCATGAATGTCAGCAAAAACCCGGCATCATGCGTATCATGAACGTCTCTTGGTCCTGATTTATTTCTGTCTTAGTCTCAACGGATGCCGATACATGGCCGCTACGCCCATTGTTCTCGTCGACGGTTCGTCCTATCTCTACCGTGCCTTTCATGCGCTGCCGCCGCTGACTGCATCCAACGGTCAGCCTACCGGTGCCATCAAAGGCGTGCTCAATATGCTCAAGCGTCTGATCAAGGATTACCCTGATAGTCCCATGGCAGTGGTGTTTGATGCCAAAGGCAAGACGTTCCGGGATGAGCTGTTCGAAGCCTACAAGGCCCAGCGCCCTCCGATGCCTGATGACCTGCGCAGCCAGGTGGAGCCGTTACACGCCTGTGTGCGGGCGCTGGGTCTGCCGTTGCTGTGTATCGAGGGAGTCGAGGCCGATGATGTGATCGGTACTCTGGCACGGCTGGCGACCGAGGAAGGTCGCGATGCGGTGATCTCCACCGGCGACAAGGACATGGCGCAACTGGTCAATGAGCATATCACCCTGGTCAATACCATGAAGGATGAATACCTTGACGTGGCTGGGGTAAAGGACAAGTTCGGCTTGCCACCGGAATTGATCATCGATTTTCTGGCCTTGATGGGCGACAAGGTAGACAACATTCCCGGTGTTCCGGGAGTGGGTGAAAAGACCGCCCTGGGACTGCTGCAGGGAATCGGCGGCGGGCTGGATGCCATCTATGCCGATCTGGACAAGGTCAAGACCCTTGGGTTTCGTGGCGCCAAGACGCTGCCCGCCAGGCTTGAAGAGCACCGCGAAGCGGCTTACCTCTCGTATCAGCTGGCGACAATCAAGACCGACTGTGAGCTGCCGGTAGGGCTTGATGATCTCGACATTGCCCATCCCGACCGCGAGGCGCTCAAGCAACTCTACACTGAGCTTGAATTCAAGGCCTGGCTTGCCGAACTGCTTTCCGGCAAGGATGAAGGGGTAGATGACGTGGCGCGGGGCCACGGGGTGGCAGGTACGGCAGCGGCGGGCGATCTCGATCCGCAAGCGCCCCAGGCAAGTGTAACGGCTTGCCAGAACCACCTGATCCTGACCCAGACCGAACTCGACCAGTGGCTGTCGCGCCTCAATGCGTGCGAAGCGTTCTGCTTCGATCTGGAAACCAACAGTCTCAATTACATGGAAGCTGAGATTATTGGTGTGGGGCTCGCTCTCGAGCCGGGCGAAGCCGCTTACGTGCCGCTGGCCCATGATTATCTTGATGTACCCGAGCAGCTTGATCGTGCCAGTGTGCTGGCCACTCTCAAGCCACTGTGGGAAGACCCCAAGCGCGGCAAAATCGGCCAGAATCTCAAGTATGACATCTCGGTACTCGCCCGTTATGGCATCGAGGTGCGCGGGCCGCTCACCGACACCATGCTGGAATCCTATGTACTTAACTCCACCGCAACACGCCACGATATGGATTCGCTGGCGTTGAAATACCTGGGTGAGAAAACGGTGAGCTTCGAGGAGATAGCCGGCAAGGGCGCCAAACAGCTTACCTTCAACCAGATAGGCTTCGAGCAGGCCGTGCCGTATGCCTGTGAGGATGTTGATATCACGCTCCGGCTACACGGTGAGCTGAGGCCGCGGGTCGAGGCCGGGGGGCGTCTGGCCAGCGTGCTCGACGAGATCGAGCGGCCGCTGATTCCGGTACTGTCGCGCATGGAGCGTACCGGTGTGGCCATTGACGCCGAACGATTGCATGCCCAGAGCCGGGAGCTTGAAGAGCGTATTCGAGAGCTTGAGGTGCGTGCCTTCGAGCTGGCCGGGCGCGAGTTCAATCTCGGCTCACCCAAACAGCTGGGTGAGATCCTGTTTGAAGAGCAGAAAATCCCGGTGCTCAAGAAGACTCCCAAAGGGGCGCCTTCCACCGCCGAAGCGGTACTCGAAGAGCTGGCGCTGGATTACCCGCTGCCCAAAGTGATTATGGAGCACCGTGGGCTGGCCAAGCTCAAGTCGACTTATACCGATAAGTTGCCACGGCTGGTCAACAAGAGCACTGGGCGCTTGCACACCAGTTATCATCAGGCGGTAACGGCTACTGGCCGGCTGTCATCATCCGATCCCAACTTGCAGAACATTCCGGTGCGTACTGAAGAGGGCAGGAAGATTCGCCAGGCCTTTATCGCCCGGCCCGGCTATCGGATCGTGGCCGCTGACTATTCGCAGATCGAACTGCGCATCATGGCACACTTGTCAGGAGATCAGGGGCTGCTTGCGGCGTTTGCCGAAGGGCGCGACATTCACGTCGCTACCGCTGCCGAAGTATTCGGCGTGCCACTGGAGCAAGTCAGCAGCGAGCAGCGGCGCAGCGCCAAGGCGATCAACTTCGGCTTGATCTACGGCATGAGCGCCTGGGGTCTTTCGCGACAGCTGCACCTGGAGCGCAACCAGGCGCAGACTTATATCGACCGCTACTTCGACCGTTATCCCGGCGTGGCACGCTACATGGAACGTATTCGTACCCAGGCCGCCGAGGATGGCTTTGTTGAAACGGTATTCGGGCGTCGCCTTTATCTGCCGGAGATACGCGCCCAGAACCGCAACCGTCGCCAGGCCGCCGAACGCACCGCGATCAACGCGCCCATGCAGGGCACGGCTGCGGACATCATCAAGCGCGCCATGATCGATGTTGCACACTGGTTGCAGGAGAGCGACTTCGATGCCTGCATGGTGATGCAGGTACACGATGAGCTGGTGTTCGAGGTGGCGGAGCAGCAGGTGGTGGCGTTTATCGAGGAAGTGAAAACGCGCATGCAGACAGCGGCCGAGCTAAGTGTACCGCTGGTTGTTGAAGCCGAGAGTGGCACTAACTGGGATGAGGCGCACTGAAATGACGCAGGAACCACAAAGCAACCCAATGGAACCCGATGACGAGGTCATTGAGTTCGCGACCAGGATGTTCGACTGCGCGCGGCAGGGGGACACTGAAACCTTGCGTGAACTGTTGCCACAGGGATTGCCCCCCAATCTGCGCAATCACAAGGGCGATAGCCTGGTAATGCTGGCCAGCTATCACGGCCACCTTGAGACGACCCGACTGTTGCTCGAGCATGGTGCCGATCCGGAGCTGCGTAATGAACAAGGGCACAGTCCCTTGGCTGGGGCAGCTTTCAAGGGTGATCTGCCGATGGTGAAGCTATTGCTTGAACAAGGCGCGGAGGTCAATGGCACGGCGCCGGATGGCAAGACGGCGCT
>DXFC01000029.1 GCA_019114645.1 Candidatus Halomonas stercoripullorum | reverse complement strand
AAAAGTACCGGTATAGTCAGCCCATTTGTAAAGCATACGAGCCAGCGCAAGAATGCTCTGGCAGTGGTACGGGCCTATGTGTGCCAGGCATCACTGCCACAGCGATCTTGTTGGATCTGCAGGGAAACTTTTCCTTAGCCAGGACCAGCGCGGCTCCAGTAAAGGAGCAGATAGCTGTTATGCGATCACGTTGTATCGTACCGCTTGCGGTGTTGATGGTTCTGTTGACCGGATGTGCCGGTACGACAACGACCCCTCGGGAGATTCAGGATGACTATTTTGCACGTCAGCTGCCAGGGTTGATGTCATCCGAAAATCTTTTGATGTCTCCAGTGGACAATCCTGTTGTTGGGCTCAACAGCCTACGTCACTCGCCGCCTCGGAAGATTCGTGAAGCGTTACTGGCACAGCATGAGCGCTGGGCGGGCACCCCTTACCGGCTGGGTGGTACCGGTGTTGGCGGAATTGATTGTTCGGCACTGGTGCAGAACGTTTTCAGCGAAACATTCCACCTGCAACTGCCTCGCTCCACTGAAGGGTTGGTGCAGCAGGGTACCCAGGTGGCACGCGATGCACTACAAGTCGGTGACCTGGTCTTTTTCCGCCCCCCCGGGCGTTATCAGCATGTTGGCATCTATGTCGGCGACGGCTACTTTTTGCATGCCTCCACCTCCAAGGGTGTCATTCTCTCCAAGCTGAACAATAGCTACTGGAAACGCCACTACTGGCAGGCCCGGCGGACACTGGAACCGACCCTGCTGGCGCAACGGGTCAGCGAACCTTATGAAGGCTAAAGCCCTTCGCGGTTGGCGATGACATACTCCACAAAGACACTTTCCGCACGGGATAGGTAAGCATCCCGCGCCCAGGCCAGCGACAGGTGGAGCCACTCCGGTTTCTCGAAGGGAACAGCGGCGAGGCCAGGTTCGTCCACGACCCGGCGAAGAAAGGTGGTAATTCCAAAGCCCTGGCGTACGATCGCTTTTGTCAGCGGGATCAGGTTGGACTGGAAAGCGACATTGGCTGCAAGACCGGTCTGGCGTGATAGCGCATCAACGAATTCCCGGTGGAAATAGCCATCCTGGAACAGTACCAGTGGCTCTTGAAACAACTCTTTGGCTGTTACGCTGTGCCGTTGGGCAAAGGGATGTGCGCGTGGCACGCAGACAACCATTTCCTCCCTGAGTAAATGACGGCGCTCCATGTGATGGCTCTGCTCATCATCAATCACCACACCCAGATCCAGTTCGCCATCAGAAATCATGCGCTGAAGGCGCCGGGCGCCAGCCTCTACCACCGTCAAGCGTATGCCGGGATACTGCGTCTTGAACCCCATCAGCAACGGCGGAAAATAATACGAGCCGAGCATGGAAGGTATGCCGATGCGAACCTCGCCCTTGACCAGCCCATGGAGCTCTTGCATCGCCAAGTGGACGGTCGTGGCACGTTCAAGCAGATCCTGGGCATGGGTATAGAGAACTTTACCCTCTGGTGTCAGCGTGATGCGTCGTCCATGACGATGGAACAGGATCAGCCCCAATTGGCGCTCAAGGTTGGCAATGGTCTGGCTGACGGCAGACTGGGCAACATGCAGTTCGCGGGCAGCGCGACTAAAGCCGGCACGCTCAGCGACCGTAATAAAAACATGCAGAACCCGTAAGTCGAAGGGCAAGGCCATGAACTCAACTCGATAAGTCTAATAGATGATACCCATCTTTATATTCTGTTTGGCTTATCAAGAGCAATGGTGGACCATGCAAGGCAGTTCATCTTCTTCAGGTATCCTGCATGATCGCTGTGCACTCCCCCGCCTGGTGGCGGGCCACCCTGGCGCTTTGTCTCGGCTCCATTCTGGTGTTTACCAATCTTTATGCGCCGCAGCCCTTGTTACCGGAGCTGCGCGACGTGTATGGCGTATCCACCCTGGTAGTCAGTCTGGTCATGTCGGTGGCCACCCTGGCGCTGGCCGGGGCGCTATTGGTGTTTGGTCCCTTGTCCGATGCGATTGGGCGGGGTGGCATCATGCGTGTGACGTTGTTGTTAACCGGGCTCTGTTCGCTGGGGTTGGCCTTGGCACCCAGTTTCGAGGTCTTGTTGGCGTTGCGTCTGGTCCAGGGTTTCGTCTTGGGTGGGTTGCCGGCCGTTGCCATTGCCTGGATGGGAGACGAGTTTGACCGCCCGGCCTTGATGGCCGCTGTCGGGCTATATATCGGTGCCAACACCTTGGGGGGGATTGGCGGGCGCCTGATAGGTGGCAGTATCGGAGAGATCGGCGGGGCGGGTGCCAGTTTTGTTGCTATTGGGGCGGTGACCCTGGTTGGAGTGATGCTCTTCTGGAAACTGCTGCCACCACCGCGTCAGTTTCAGTCGCGGCGTTTCGAGCTGAAAGCCGCCCTGGTTGACCTGGCCGGACATTTACGTCATCCATTGTTGTTGGCTGCCTATCTACTCGGCGGGCTCAATTTTCTTATTTTCATCAATCAATATAGCTATATCACATTCCGTCTGGCTGATGAGCCGTTTGGCCTGAGTGCCCGTTGGCTGGGGCTAATCTTTCTGACCTATCTAGGCGGCACCCTGAGTTCGGCGTTCTCGGGGCGGCTGGCGCGTTCTTTCAGCCAGCCGGCCTGTATGACGCTGGGCATCCTTGTCTTGATGACGGGGACCTTGATGACACTGCGTGAGTCGTTGGCCTGGATTATTGTCGGGCTGACCATCAATGCGGTGGGTTTCTTTCTGGCACACTCAATGGCTTCCAGCTGGGTCGGGCGTCAGGCACAACGTGCGCGAGGCAGTGCGTCGGCGCTTTATCTGGTGTTCTATTACCTGGGAGCAAGCCTGGGCAGCCTGTGGCTGGAGCCTTTCTGGCAGCGGGGAGGGTGGTTGGGTGTGGTTATCGCCTCCTGGCTGATGCTCAGCATTACGCTGGGTATCGCCCTATGGCTGTGGCGAACAGAGTGGCGGGCCGAACCGGGTTGAATAATAGAAAAAGGGGCGAACGAATCGCCCCTTTTTGTGTGGCAAAAAGTCATATCGCGATGAGCGAATCCCTGACTTAATGCTCGACGCCGCCTTCGCCATGTACATGGCCATGCTGGACTTCTTCTTCACTGGCCGCGCGGACGGTAGTGATTTCGACATCAAAGTTGAGCTTCTGGCCCGCCAGCGGATGGTTGCCATCCACGGTGACGGTGTCGTTCTCGACCTTGGTGACGGTAACCATCAAGGGGCCGCCTTGGGTATCCGCCTGAAACTGCATGCCTGGCTCTACGTTATCGACCCCTTGAAAGGCGTCACGCGGTACTTCCTGAACCAGCTGGGGTTGTACTTCGCCATAGCCCTCTTCCGGTGAAACAGCGACATTCAGCTTGTCGCCGGCTGCGCGACCTTCGAGCTGCCTCTCCAGGCCGGGAATGATATTACCGGCTCCGTGGAGGTAGGTCAGGGGCTGGCGGCCTTCCGAACTGTCCAGCACTTCACCTGCATCATTGGTCAGGGTGTAGTGAAATGCGACGACAGAGTTTTGGGCAATCTGCATGGTAAACCTTTCGGTGGGTGCATGTAGGGCGCCATGGTAACGCGTGATATCGGTGCTGTCAGGGGAAAAGCACAGTTTTCGATATCCGTGATGGCGAAACAGGGTCGCACTTTT
>DXFC01000220.1 GCA_019114645.1 Candidatus Halomonas stercoripullorum | reverse complement strand
CCGCTGCAGCTCTTTGGTCTTTTCCGCCCGGGTTTCGGCAGCAAGGGAGCTGCTCAGCAGTTCGCTGGCGGCATCAACCAGGGCGCGTTTGGCGTGGGCAATTTCCATGGCGCGTTGGTCAATCAGCTCTTGCAAGGTGGCGAGAGCCCGGCTGAAGCGGCGTCCCACGGCTTTGGCCTGATCACGTGGCACCGGTGCGTGGCGCTGCCACTCTTCCCGAGCCTGGTCACGGATGCGGCGCAGGGCATCCGGGTCGGCATTTTCAGCTGGAGCATCGAGCAGGGCTTCGAGCTGCTCGCACAGGGCAGTGCGTACTTGCAGGTGGTGCTGGCGGGCAGCCGCCTGTTGTTCCTGCCAGTTTGCCAAGCGCTGATGAATGCGGTCAGAAGCGCTGCGGAATGCGTGCGAAAGTTCGCGGCTGGCGGCGGCATCGCCCAGCGCTTTCCAGTCACGGATGAGTTGGCGATGGCGGCGGTCGAGTTCCGCATCACCAAGACGGGTGTCATCGGCCAGCTCGGCAATGGCCTGACACAACTCGTCACGTTTTGGGGCGGCCACGAAGCCGCGCCAGTCGTGCAGTTCGGCAAGACGGGCGCCAAGCCGTTTAAGCGTGGCGCTGTGATCCCTCAGGCTGCCCGCCGGGAAGGTGTCGGCGCGCTGGCGCAGGCTTTGGTGGAGACGGCTGGCGTCCCGGGAGGCGCCATTGTCGAGAAACACCTCGAGCTGCTCGAGGTCTTGCGCGAAACGTTCAAGTTGCGCTTTGGAAGGCTCCTCTTGCGCCGGCCTTTCGGGCTGCTTTTGTGCGGCCAGTTTGTGTCGGGCACGCGCCAGCAGGTCGGTAGGTGGCAGGGTGTCAGGCCACGCACAGCGATCCAGCAACTCATACAGGCGCGCTTCGTCCCCCGCCTGCAGCGCCGCTTCGATCTCTTCGGCGTAGGTTGCGTGGCGCTCCCAGGCCTGCAAATAGGCGGTGAGTTCATCCAGCTCGGTAGTATAGCGTTGGCGCAAGGCTTCGTCGGGATCCCCTTGTTTGGTCAAGGTCTCCCACAAGCCGGTCAACAGGGACTGGCGTGAGTTCAGCTCGGCGATATCTTGCTCGGTCAGTCGTTCGGCAGGGGCGAAAGTTACCCGGCGCTGTTCGAGCGCCTCGTGCAGTGCCTGCCGGGCTGCCGCTGCTTGTTGTAATTCAGCGTCGGCGCGTGCCTGCGCCTCTTGCTCCGCAATCACTTGCTGGCAACGCTGGACGGCCGCCTGAAAGCGCTGCTGTTGCTCAGCGTTGGGGGGCGTATCGAGGGCTTGCCACTCACGTACCAGATGACGAAAGCGACCGGCGTAAAGCGGCTCCCAGGCGGCTTTGGCCTGGGCTTCCAGCTTGTTCAGTAGGGTTTCGCAGTGGGCCTGTGCCGCGGCGGCGCTGGCTGCGGCTGCGCGTAGTTGATTCAGACGTTCGCGGGCCTGGCGCATGACCTGACTGTCACGCCGTGCCTGCTGGGCCAGGTGCTGCAGGCCGCTCTCGCTGGTCACACGTGCTGCGGCGGCATGGCGTACTGCGGCAATGCCGTTTTCGCAGGCTTGGGTGATGAGATCCTCTTCCGCCTCCAGGCGGGCTACGGCAGCCAGGCGCAAGTCTTGGCCACTGGCGCCCAGGGCGACTTGTGCCAGTAGTTCTTGATCCTTGAGCTGCTCAATACTGCGCAGGCATTGTGCCGGGTCTATGGCGTCTTGTGGCTGGGTCAGTAGCTCAACCAGGCGCTGACGAATCTCGCTCTGCCGTGGCTGCTGATTCAGCAGTTCGAGCAGGTGCGTGGGTGAGCTGAACCGGGCGAGTGCCGCTTGACGCACCGTTGGTTCATTATCAAGACATAGCGCTTCCAGCGCCTGCAGCTGCTCCGGGTGGCCGGGATCGAGCTGGCTGATAGCCTGGCAGCGCACCCGCGCGTCAGGGTGCTGCCAACGCGGAGCGAAAAAGCGGCGAAAAAATCCGTGCATGAAGTTTCCTGACAGTAAAAGGAGTCGACCACGAACCGCTCTGGTCATTATCGTTGCTATTGTTTTGGTTTCTTTCGTCTAATGTAGGCTATCTAAGCACGCACTGAGCCTAGGGAAAAGTGCGGCGTAACAACGTTATGCGGACGTAAGGCAAAGTAGGCCGGGTAATCCGGCTGGGCGTATCTCCAGTTGCAGCCGGGTGGGGAGTCGCTTAGCTTTAGTCTCACGACCTGACAGCACCCAAGTGGAGTCCGGCAATGAGCCTTAAATTGGACAGGGCAGAGATGGCATTTACCTTCAAGGGGGGCATGCTGCCCATGACGGTCATGGAGCTGACGAGCGCGGACCCCGAGCGGATTCGTGAACAGCTCTCTGGCAAGGTTAACCAATCTCCAGCTTTCTTTCAGCACACCCCCGTGGTTCTCAGCGTCGAGAAGCTTGATGAGCCGCATCTGGCGCTGGAGCGGATCTGTGCCGTTTGCCGGTCCCACAAGTTGCTGCCAGTAGCGGTGCGGGGAGGGGCGGATCCGGTTAAACAGTCGGCTTGGGCGTTGGGCCTGGGTTGGTTCCCGCCTACGGCTGACAGTCGTACTCGCACGCTGGAGCCAGTGGCACCCGTTGAGCCCGTCATACCAGAGGCGCCCGAGCAGGTGGCTGCGAGCAGCGGTGGGCGCATTTATCGTGGTACGGTGCGTTCGGGGCAGCAGGTGAGTGCTCCCGAAGGGGATCTGGTCGTTGTGGGGGCGGTCAATGCCGGGGCAGAGGTGCTGGCATCAGGCAGTATTCATGTCTACGGCGCCTTGCGTGGCCGTGCGCTGGCAGGTATCCATGGTGATACCGAGGCGGGTGTGTTCTGCCGCGAACTGCGTGCTGAACTGCTGTCGGTAGCGGGTAATTACAAGCGTCTTGAGGATATCGACCCGCAACTGCTTGGCTGTTCGGTGCAGGTCGTGCTGCGTGATGCACAGCTGAGAATTTCCCCGCTCGAGTAGTTGCTGCACGGCATGTGTCTCTCATTAGACAACTCAAAGGAATGTACAACTTGGCCAAAATCATTGTAGTGACCTCGGGCAAGGGGGGGGTCGGCAAGACGACCAGTGCAGCAGCCATAGCTACCGGGCTGGCGTTACGCGGCAACAAGACCGTAGTGATCGATTTCGATGTGGGGCTGCGCAACCTGGATCTCATCATGGGCTGCGAGCGGCGTGTAGTGTACGACCTGGTCAATGTGATTCAGGGTGAAGCCGGTCTCAATCAAGCGCTGATTCGCGACAAGCGGGTCGATAACCTGCATATCCTGCCGGCTTCCCAAACCCGTGACAAAGACGCCCTGACCACAGAAGGTGTCGAAAAAGTCCTCAACACACTAAGTGAGGATTTCGATTACATTTTGTGTGACTCCCCGGCGGGCATCGAGCGCGGAGCGCAGCTGGCGCTGTACTTTGCCGACGAAGCCATCGTGGTCACCAACCCTGAGGTGTCGTCGGTGCGCGATTCGGACCGGATTCTTGGTCTGCTGGCCTCGAAGAGCCGGCGTGCCGAGCGCAACGAGGATCCGATCAAGGAGCACTTGCTGATCACCCGCTACAATGCGTCGCGTGTCGACCATGGCGATATGCTCAACCTTGAGGATATCCGTGAGATCCTTGCCATCGACCTGATCGGTTTGATCCCCGAATCCGAAGCGGTGCTGCGGGCCTCTAACCAAGGTGTCCCGGTGACTCACGATGACAGCAGCGACGCGGGTCAGGCCTACATGGATACCGTTTCGCGCTTGCTGGGAGAGGATGTGCCGTTGCGTTTCCATGATGTCCAGAAGAAAAGCCTGTTCAGCCGAATGTTCGGGGGAGGTCGCCGGTGAAGTTACTGGATTTCCTCAAGCGTGAGCGCAAGAAGTCGGCTTCGGTAGCCAAGGAGCGCCTGCAGATCATTGTTGCCCACCAGCGTAGCCAGCGTGGCCAACCGGACTACATGCCGATGCTGGAAAAGGAGCTGTTGGA
>DXFC01000219.1 GCA_019114645.1 Candidatus Halomonas stercoripullorum | reverse complement strand
GGTGTCGACAATGTTGATGTGAAAGTCGCGCCCTTGGCTGTCCTGCCAACGGATTGCGGTGTTTTTGGCCAGAATGGTGATGCCGCGCTCGCGCTCCTGGTCGTTGGAATCCATGACCCGCTCTTGTGCTTCGGCCTTGCGGTCGAGTGTGCCGGACTGCTGCAGAAGCTTGTCGACCAGGGTGGTCTTGCCATGATCGACGTGGGCGATAATGGCGATGTTACGCAGTCTTTGGAGACCAGAACTTTCGAGACCGGAAAGGGGGGAGGCAGTGTGCATCATTAAGGCATGACTCATCAGCGAGGGCGCACCTCCAAGTACACAAGAGAGTGTCCTGGGGACGCAGGGGATAGGTAAATGGCCACATATTATACAGGCAAGTGGGTGACAGTGATAGCGCTGCCTGGTGCGTAGGCACAAATCGCGCTATGCGGCAGGCATTAGCGGCATATCGGGTTCGGTTCGCGATAATTACCTACACTTAAGGTAACATCTAGATACGTCTCTCTCGGGAGATGTTCGATTCCCTTCCGTGAAGTCAAATGCATGCCCATAAGCCTTTTCCTCGATGCACGCACCACAGGGCCAAAGCTGCCGCATATGCTGCATGCCCTGGGGCACCTGGCCCGGCAATGGCCAGGTGGCTATGAGTTGCTGCTGGTGGATGACACCGATAATGAGAGCTTGGCCTCTTTGGCGCAGCAGTATCACGCTACGCTAGTCACGAGTACGGCCCCGACTCTGGGGGAGCGGCTCAACACCGCGGTGGCTGCTAGCCAAGGCCGGGTGCTGCTATTCCCCGGTTCGGTTGGTCAGCCGCTTTCGGTCTGGTTGGGTCAGCGTCTGGCAACGGTAGAAGGTGAGCGAGAGTGGGATGTTGCGGTGCTACTCGCTCGCCCCCAGCGTCCTATGGTGCGTTGGTTTCGTTGGCTGCAGCGCGCCTCGCCACTTGATACGTTTTGGGTGGCACGCACCTGGTTTGAACGCATCGGCGGATGCGACCCCCAACTGGATAGCGAGGCCTTGCCTGATCTGCTCGAGCGGCTGCGTGCTTGCCAGGCACGAGTCTCTATCGAGACGGCTTAATGCACTCGAGCGGTGCGCTGACAGCAAAATTGCACCATACTGGTGCGAGAAAAAGCCAAATATTAGTGCAAAGGCGGTCCAAAGGTAAGTCAGTAATTTTTATTCCTTTAATAAACAAGGCGTTGGCGTCGGCTTTCCCTAAAGGGGTGCAGGTTGGCACAACGTCTGCATTGTCAGGTTCAGAATCCCATCGGTGGATATCCGTTAACCGAATCGAGCCATAGCGCCAACGGAGGACATACATGTCAGCCAAGACTCTCGCCCTGATCGAAGAGCACGATATCAAGTGGGTAGATCTGCGTTTTACCGATACGCGAGGCAAAGAGCAGCACGTCACCATTCCGGCTCGCGATGTCGATGAAGAATTCTTCGAGGACGGCCAGATGTTCGACGGCTCCTCCATCTCGGGCTGGAAGGGAATCAACGAATCGGACATGGTGCTACGTCCGGAGGATGGTACTGCCTTTCTCGATCCGTTCACCGAGGATGCCACCCTGGTACTGCGCTGTGACATCATCGAGCCGGCTACCATGCAGGGCTATGATCGTGACCCGCGCACCATTGCCAAGCGTGCCGAGGCGTATCTGCAGAGCACCGGTCTGGGTGATACCGCTTTCTTTGGTCCCGAGCCGGAATTTTTTATCTTCGACGAAGTGCACTGGAAATCCGACGCCGAAGGGGCCATGTACCGAATCAGTTCCGAAGAGGGTGCCTGGGCCACGGATCGTCAGCTTGAAGGCGGCAACCTGGGGCATCGACCCCGAGTCAAGGGCGGCTACTTCCCGGTGCCCCCGGTCGACAGCTTCCATGACATGCGCGGTGCCATGTGTAATACCCTGGAGGCGATAGGCCAAACGGTCGAAGTGCATCATCACGAGGTAGCCAACGCAGGCCAGAACGAGATCGGCATCAAGTTCAATACTTTGGTGAAGAAAGCCGACGAAGTGCAAGAAATGAAGTATGTGATCCACAACGTGGCCCACGCTTACGGCAAGACCGCCACCTTCATGCCCAAGCCCTTGGTAGGTGATAACGGTAGTGGCATGCATGTCCACCAGTCGTTCTGGAAAGACGGTGTCAACCAGTTTGCCGGTGACCAGTATGCCGGGCTGTCGGAAATGGCGCTCTATTATATCGGCGGCATCATCAAGCATGCCCGTGCACTCAACGCTTTCGCCAACGCTTCTACCAACTCTTATAAGCGCTTGGTGCCGGGCTTTGAAGCGCCGGTGATGCTGGCTTATAGCGCCAGCAACCGGTCCGCCTCCATTCGTATTCCATACACCGCCAGCCCCAAGGGCAAGCGCGTCGAAACGCGTTTTCCTGATCCCACTGCCAATCCCTACCTGTGCTTTGCGGCGATGCTGATGGCGGGTATCGACGGGATCAAGAACAAGATTCACCCTGGCGATGCCATGGACAAGAACCTCTATGACCTGCCGCCGGAAGAGGGCAAACAGGTGCCGACCGTGGCCAGCAGCCTCGACCAGGCACTGGAGGCCCTGGACCAGGATCGTGCCTTCCTCACCGAGGGGGGCGTGTTCAGCGATGACATGATTGATGCCTATATCGAGCTCAAGATGGAAGATGTCGAGCGTATTCGCATGCATACGCACCCCATCGAGTTTGATATGTACTACAGCTGTTGATGCTGCAGTGTCGTGGCCCCGTTGTGCGGGGTCACGGCGCCTCAATCGTGCCTGGCGGAGGTGGACATGTACCGTCGCCTGATGGAGCACCTTGCTACCGCAGTCCTGCTACTGGATGACCGGCTTGGCCTAAGCTGGATGAATCCGGCTGCCGAGGCACTGTTCGCGGTCAGTTTGGGCCGGGTACAGGGACACCATCTCACGTCACTGGTGGCGAGCGATGACGGCATGGGAGCGGTACTGGCCAAGGCGCATCGTGACCTGCACCCCTTTACCCAGCGCGAGGTCAGATTGACCTTGCCAGGTGGTGCAGTGGTCACGGTGGATTATACGGTAACACCGCTTTCAGCATCCGAATTGCTGGTGGAAATGGAGCCGCGTGATCGCCTGCTGCGTATCTCCCGCGAAGAGTCCTTGCTTAACCATCAGGAGGTGATCAAGGTGCTATCGCGGGGTCTGGCGCATGAGGTCAAGAATCCACTGGGCGGGATTCGTGGGGCTGCCCAGTTGCTCGAACGCGACCTTGATGATCCTGGCCTGCAGGAGTTCACGCGCGTTATTGTTGAAGAGGCGGACCGTTTGCGTGATCTGGTCGACCGCATGCTGGGGCCAAGCCAGCGTTTGAACACCGAGCCGCTCAACGTCCACAAGGTGCTGGAGCGGGTGCGCACACTG
>DXFC01000218.1 GCA_019114645.1 Candidatus Halomonas stercoripullorum | reverse complement strand
ACGTGCAGGCGGCGGCCAATCTGGTCGAGGAGACCTATCCCGGCTATCGCAACCCCGACAACTTCATTATCGTTTCCGATGCTTACCCTACCGTCACGGCCGAGCTTGCCGACCTGATTCTGCCCGCGGCGATGTGGGTCGAGAAGGAGGGAGCTTACGGCAATGCCGAGCGACGTACCCAGTTCTGGCAGCAAATGGTGACTGCTCCGGGCGAGGCACGCTCCGATCTATGGCAGATGATGGAGTTCTCCAAGCGGTTCGCTATCGAGGAGGTGTGGCCCGAAGAGTTGCTCGACGCCAACCCCGAGTATCGCGGCAAGAGTTTGTACGAAGTGCTATTCCGTAACGGCCAGGTGGATGCTTTCGGGCTCGACGAACTCAACCCGGATTTCGACAATGATGAGTCTCACGACTTTGGCTTTTATGTACAGAAGGGGCTGTTCGAAGAGTACGCCCAGTTCACCCGGGGCAAGGCGCATGACCTGGCGCCTTTCGAGGTTTATCACCAGGTCCGCGGCTTGCGGTGGCCGGTCGTGGAGGGTCAAGAGACCCCGTGGCGCTATAACGCCAAGTACGACCCCTATGTAGAAGAAGGACGTGACTTCCATTTCTATGGTCAGGCTGATGGACGGGCCATTATTTATGCGGTGCCCTACGAGCCGCCCGCCGAGGCACCTGATGAGGAGTTTCCGCTGTGGCTGGTGACCGGGAGGGTACTTGAGCACTGGCATTCCGGTTCGATGACCCGACGGGTACCTGAGCTGCACCGGGCTTTCCCCCAGGCGATGGTCTACATGCATCCCGAAGATGCACGCGAGCTTGGGGTCAGGCGGGGAAGCGAAGTGCGTATCGTCAGTCCGCGCGGTGATATGCATACACGGGTAGAGACACGCGGACGCAACCGGATGCCACGCGGGGTGGTTTATGTGCCCTGGTTCGATGCCAGCCAACTGATCAACAAGGTCACGCTGGATGCCACCGACCCCATCTCCAAGCAGACGGACTTCAAGAAGTGCGCCTGCCGGATCGAAGCCGTCTAGGGAGGGAGCATCATGCGATTAATCAGCCTGTTGTCATCTCTTGCTGTTTGCTTGCTGTTGGCGTCCCACAGTGTGGCTGCTGAAGGGGAGCTTGATGCGTTACGTGGCAATGTGCCCCTGCTGGAGGAGCCCGAGCCGGAGCCGCTCTATCGGGTCGAAGATCGTGGCCTGCGCCAGGTCCGGGAGTATCCCATGCAGCCGCCCACGATTCCTCACCGGATCGACAACTATCAGGTTGATCTCAATGCCAATCGCTGCATGGCGTGCCATGGACGCACGCGGGTTGGTGAGACCCAGGCGATCATGGTGAGCGTGACCCACTACATGGACCGTGATGGCAACTTCCTCGGTGAGCTGTCGCCACGGCGCTATTTCTGTACCCAGTGTCATGTGACCCAGTCCGATGCCCCTTTGCGCGTGGACAATATTTTCGTGGACATGAGCGAGCTTATCCGTGGCTCACGTTTCAGCGGCCAGTGAGGAGGCACCATGGTCAAACGAATCGGTAGCTTTCTCAAATCCTTTTGGCGGACCTTTCGCTCCCCCAGTGGTTACTTCAGCCTGGGTTTTCTCACTGTGGGTGGCTTTATTGGTGGGGTGCTGTTTTGGGGTGGTTTCAATACCGCAATGGAGGCCACCAATACCGAGCAGTTCTGCATCAGTTGCCATGAGATGGAGTCCAACGTCTATCAGGAAATTCTGCCAACCATCCACTACACCAATCGCTCGGGGGTACGGGCGGTGTGTTCCGACTGCCACGTGCCGCATAACTGGACTGACAAAATTGCACGCAAGATGCAGGCGTCCAAGGAGGTATGGGGTCATATCTTCGGCATCATCGATACCCGCGAGAAGTTTCTCGACCATCGCCTGGAAATGGCTTCACGGGAGTGGCGGCGCTTTGAAGCCAATGATTCGCTGGAGTGCCGCAACTGTCACGACGAACAGTTCATGGATTTCACCCGGCAGAGTTCGCGCGCGGCAGCGGCACACCAGCGCGGGCTTGTGGAGGGCGATGCCACCTGTATTACCTGTCACAAGGGCATCGCCCATGAATTGCCAGACATGGCGGGTGTGCATGGCTGGGAATAAGCAGTCACTCATGCCAGAAGAGGATAGAACGATGAAACGACACAATGGAAAGAAAGCTCTGTTGGCCGCGCTTGCATTGAGTGCTGCCCCCTTGGCTTTTGGTGTGGATCCGTTTTACGACTCAAACCCTGAAACGTTGCCGGGGGCGGTGTCAGGAGAAGAGGCATTTGGTGTCACTGAGGAGCACGAGAACAACGTTGGAGCCGTGCGGGATGAGGCAGGACAAGACATGCATGGCACTGGCGTTGACCATGCGACTTCCACCGATGCCGGCTCACCCTATGCTGACCTGGAGCCGGATGGCCCCGGGCTAGATGAACCTGGCCAACCGATCCGGCCGGGGCAGATGGAGCAGGAGCACTGACGCTGGCTTTACACGATGATCCGCCCAGCGCGGCGTTAGCTGACGAGGGTGCGGATCTCGCGAGCCTTGTAAATGCCCTTCTTTAGTCATAGAAGACATTCTCTTTACCTCGCCTTGGCCTGGCCATTGTACGGTGTGTTCTGGTATCGAGTTAAAGGAGATGTTGATGACTGATGTATTCCTCTGCCATCCGCGGCGCAGCGCTATTGGTCGCTTTGGTGGCTCGCTCTCAAGCGTTCGCCCTGACGACATGGCGGCCACCATTTTCAAGGCAGTGCTGGCCGAGGCACCGGGTCTTGATCCAGACGCCATCGAAGAGGTCTTCATGGGCTGTGCCAACCAGGCGGGTGAGGACAACCGCAACGTAGCGCGCATGTCGGCGTTATTGGCGGGCCTGCCCACCTCGGTGCCGGGCACGACCATGAACCGCCTGTGTGGTTCCGGCATGGACGCGGTGGGGACAGCCTTTCGTGCCATCAAAGCCGGCGAAATGCAGTTGGCGCTGGCCGGTGGTGTCGAGTCCATGTCCCGTGCCCCCTATGTAATGGGCAAGGCGGACGGCGCTTTCTCGCGCGGCCAGAAGATTGAGGACACCACCATTGGCTGGCGTTTCGTCAACCCTTTGATGAAGAAAGCCTACGGTATTGACTCCATGCCGGAGACTGCCGAGAACGTGGCCGAGCAGTTCGACATCTCACGGGAAGATCAGGACGCCTTTGCCTTGCGCTCCCAGCAGAAGGCTGCTGCCGCTCAGCAGGCGGGTCGTTTTGCCAGCGAAATTACCCCTATCGAGATCCCGCGGCGCAAGCAGGAGCCACTGATTTTCGATCAGGATGAACACCTGCGAGAGACTAGCCTGGAGAAGCTGGCCGGTCTCCCCGCCCCCTTCCGCGAAGGGGGCAGCATCACTGCCGGCAACGCCTCCGGAGTCAATGATGGCGCGGCCGCTATGCTGGTGGCGAGCCAGGCCGCAGTGGAGAAACACGGCCTGATACCCATGGCGAAGGTTCTCGGCATGGCCACGGCTGGTGTCGAGCCGCGCATCATGGGCTACGGTCCGGTACCGGCGGTGCGCAAGCTGCTTGAGCGCACCGGTGTATCGCTGGATGAAATCGACGTATTCGAGTTCAACGAAGCCTTTGCCGCCCAAGCGCTGGCCTGTACCCGGGATCTGGGGCTCGCCGATGATGATCCCCGGGTCAACCCTAACGGTGGTGCCATCGCGCTGGGCCATCCGCTGGGCATGTCCGGTGCCCGCTTGCTGTTGACTGCCGCTCATGAACTGCAGAAAAGTGGCAAGCGTTATGCGCTATGCACCATGTGTGTCGGGGTGGGGCAGGGGATTGCGACCCTGATCGAGCGGGTTTGAACCGCGAAGCTCGTTAAGACTATCTGGCATGCATAAGCATGCCGGAGAGTCCGCAGGTTCACCGCTGCTGTCTTGCTCTCTGAGGCTCCGCCATGATGGTTCAGTTTTCAGCCTATAGTTTTGGCTCAGGCTGTAGCAGAGAAACACCCAAAATGGCACGCCTGCGTAGCCAGGGACTAGGACGGTAACGGGGATCACCCGTCAGCTCGCCCATGCGCTCAAGGATGGACAATAGTCTTTGTGGCCCAAGTTCATCGCCCCATTGCAGCGGGCCGCGAGGGTAGTTCAAGCCCAGGCGCACAGCGTTGTCGATATCTTGCGGTGTGGCAATGCCCCGCTGAGCAATCTCGCAGGCCAGATTGACGACTGT
>DXFC01000217.1 GCA_019114645.1 Candidatus Halomonas stercoripullorum | reverse complement strand
TGAACGAAGCGCTGCGCGACTGGGTCACCAACGTCGACAACACCTTCTACATCATCGGCACCGTGGCTGGGCCGCATCCTTATCCGATGCTGGTTCGTGACTTCAATTCAGTAATTGGCCGTGAGGCACGGCGGCAGAGTCTCGAAGAGTTTGGCAAACTGCCCGATGCGCTAGTGGCCTGTGTGGGTGGCGGCTCCAATGCCATGGGTCTGTTCTATCCCTTCGTAGAAGATGACACGGTAGCCATGTATGGCGTCGAGGCCGGTGGTGACGGTCTTGAGACCGGGCGCCACGCCGCGCCGATCTCCTCGGGGGCGCCGCGTGGAGTGCTGCACGGCAATCGTACTTACTTGATGTCCGACGAAGGCGGGCAGGTGGCGGATACCCACTCCATCTCGGCCGGGCTGGACTATCCCGGTGTCGGTCCCGAGCACTCGCTGTGGAGTGATGTGGGACGGGTGCAGTATGTGGCTGCCAACGATAATGCCGTACTGGAAGCATTCCGTGAGTTGACCCGGGTGGAAGGCATCATGCCGGCACTGGAGTCAGCCCATGCCTTGGCCTATGCCAAGCAGCTGGCGCCGACGCTGAGCCCCGACCAGAACATCGTGGTTAACCTCTCCGGGCGTGGCGACAAGGATATCCATACTGTCGCCAAACTCGACGGCATTGAGATCTAAGGGGACAAGATGAATCGTATTGATCGGCGTTTTGCCGAGCTCAAGGCTGATGGCCGCCGGGCTCTGATCCCTTTTATTACAGCGGGTGACCCGGCGCCTGGCTATACCGTCGAGTTCATGCATGCGCTGGTAGAGGCAGGTGCCGACGTGGTCGAGCTGGGCGTGCCGTTTTCTGACCCCATGGCCGATGGCCCGGTCATTCAGAAGGCGTGCGAGCGGGCCCTGGCGCACAAGGTCCGCCTGACCGACCTGTTCGAGATGGTACGTGAGTTCCGTCAACGTGACAGTGACACCCCGGTCGTGCTGATGGGTTACCTCAACCCTGTAGAGCGCATCGGCATGGCGGCTTTCGCCGAGCAGGCCGCCGCCGCTGGTGTTGACGGCGTGCTGACGGTAGACATGCCACCTGAAGAGGCCGACGAACTAGGGCCGCTACTCAAGCAGCAAGGTGTGGCGACGATCTTTCTTGTCGCCCCTACCACATCGCGTGAGCGGGCCGCTACAATATGTGCCCATGGTGAAGGCTATCTCTATTACGTCGCTCTCAAGGGGGTAACGGGGGCGGCAACACTCAATGCAGAGGACGTTGCGGACCACCTGGCGCCACTGCGCGAGTTGACCGATCTGCCGTTGTGCGTTGGTTTTGGCATTCGCGACGGCGCTTCCGCCGCGGAAGTCGGCAAGGTTGCGGATGGTGTCATCGTCGGCAGTGCTCTGGTGAGCCGTATCGCCGAGAAGGCCGAACAGCCCGAGCTGATTGCCGCTGAGCTCAAGGCGGTGTTGGGTGAAATGCGCCAGGCACTGGATGCGTTGCCGGCGCGCTAGCGTTGCCTACGAATTTGACTCATAAGCCCGGCCTGGCCGGGCATAACAGCATACGGAAGCCTATCTGATGAGCTGGCTCGACAAGATTGTTCCCTCCATGGGACGTATTCAGCGTAAAGATCGCCGGGCGAATGTACCCGACGGTTTATGGCGCAAGTGCCCCAAATGTGAAGCGGTGCTCTATCTGCCAGAGCTCGACAAGCATCACAACGTCTGCCCCAAATGTGATCACCACATGCGCTTGACCGCACGCAAGCGGCTCGACTGGTTCCTCGACAAGACGGGACGGGAGGAGCTTGCGGCCGACCTCGAGCCGGTGGATCGCCTTAAGTTCCGCGACTCCAAGAAATACAGGGACCGCCTCAGCGCGGCCCAGAAGGAGACCGGTGAGAAAGACGCTCTGGTGGCCATGCGCGGTACTCTGGATGGCCTGCCGGTGGTCGTGGTGGCGTTCGAATTCACCTTCATGGGCGGCTCCATGGGGGCTGTGGTAGGCGAGAAATTTGTGCGTGCCGCCACTGTGGCCCTCGACGAGGGTATCCCTCTGATCTGTTTCTCCGCTTCCGGCGGAGCGCGCATGCAAGAAGCCCTGTTCTCACTGATGCAGATGGCCAAAACTTCTGCCGCGCTGGAGCGTCTGCGTGAAGCCGGCGTGCCTTATATTTCGGTGCTGACCGATCCGGTATTTGGTGGCGTATCGGCCTCTCTGGCCATGCTTGGCGACCTTAACGTGGCCGAGCCCAACGCCCTGATCGGCTTCGCCGGGCCGCGGGTTATCGAGCAGACCGTGCGCGAGAAACTGCCCGAAGGTTTCCAGCGCAGTGAATTTCTGCTTGAGCACGGCACCGTAGACATGATTGTTCCGCGTAGTGAAATGCGCGAGCGTCTGGGTGGTGTGCTGCGCAAACTGACCCACTGGCCGGCTAATGGAGTCGCGCTGGACGAGCCTGGCGAGCCGGAAGCAAGTGATGCAGTCGAGTTTGAAGAGGTTCAAGAAGGCGAGGTTCTCGAAGCTGGTGAGTATGAGGCAGGCGATGAAAATGTCGAGAGCGTCGAAAGTGCGGCGCCCGAAGCTGATGATCGTCCTGATCAGACCCGCTGACGCTTGGTGATGTCTGCGATGCGTTTGGGTACGCTGGAGGCCTGGCTTGAATACCTGGAACAGGCCCATCCGGTAGGGATAGATCTGGGCCTTGAGCGGGTTGCCGAGGTCGCACGGCGTATGGGGCTGCTCAAGATGCGCCTGGCGCCACGGGTCATTACTGTCGCCGGTACCAATGGCAAGGGCTCAACCGTGGCCATGCTGGAAGCCTTGGCCCGGGCTCATGGCCTGAGCACGGCGACTTACACCTCACCCCACCTGCTGCGCTACAACGAAAGGGTGTGCCTGGACGGTCAAGCGGTAGCTGATGACGCGCTGATTTCTGCCTTTGAGGAGGTGGAAGCAGCGCGTCTTGCTGTGAAGCCCATCAGCCTGACCTATTTTGAAGTCGGCACTTTGGCGGCATTGGCACTGTTTGCCCGGCAGCAGCCGGATCTTGTGGTATTGGAGGTGGGCCTTGGTGGCCGGCTCGATGCGGTCAATGTGATCGACGCCGACGTTGCGGTTATCACCACGATTGCCCACGACCACGCCAGTTACCTGGGTGATGACCTTGCCGTTATTGGTCGCGAGAAGGCCGGCATCATGCGTTCCGGCTGTCCTGTGGTACTGGGGAGTCGGGAGTTGCCCGCCAGTGTAAGTCAGGCGGCACAGGAGCAAGGGGCTGTCAGTCTATCGCTGGGGCAGGCTTATCACTGGCAAGCCCAGGGTCCGGACAGCTTCAGCTGGAGCGGTACCACTGATACGGGTGCTGTGTTGCGTTTGGATGCCCTGCCTGACCCAGGGCTGCCGCTGGATAATGCGGCAACGGCGCTGCAGGCACTGCTTGCGACAGGCATTGAGCTTAATGAAGCGGATAGTCGCCGGGCGTTACACGGGGTGTGTTTGCCCGGGCGCATGCAGTGGCTGGGACAGTGGTGTCTTGACGTGGGCCACAACCCGCATGCCGCTGCTTATGTTGCTGAGCGCTTCACGCGGCAGTCGTGCACAGGGCGTACCTGGGTCTTGCTGGGCATGCTGGAGGATAAAGACGCCGAGGGGGTTATCCAGGCTCTCAGTGGGGTGGCGGATGCCTGGATTGCGGTGAGCCTGGCCGGTGAACGAGGACGCAGTGCTGCCGAGCTGGCTGGGTGCATCACAGCACAGGGAGGACGGGTCGCCCACCAGGCCGTCTCGCCAGAGGCAGGTGCCGAATGGCTAAGTGCCAGGCTGGCACAGAATGATCGGGTGCTAGTGTGTGGCTCGTTTTTCACGGTAGCGGCCATACTGGCATGGAAACAGGTGTAGCGGGGCGCAGGAGGGCGATTGCACGATGAAATACGGTATGCGTGAACGTGTTAGTGGTGCGATCATCCTGATCGCCCTGGCGTTGATTTTTGTGCCCATGCTGTTGGACGAGCCGGCGCCTCGCGGCGAGCGCCCACAGCCGGTGCTGACAATCGAACAACCGGTACCTGTGGAGCGGCGTGACGTGCCCGACCCGCAGCCACCCGCCAGTCTCGGCGAAATCCAGATGCCGCAGCAGGCTAGCTCTGGCGAGACGGGGCCGACAGCCCCCCAGACGAGCGAATCAAGCGCAGCCGAGACGCCGCCCCCTGTCGATGCCGCGCCGGCCGTGGCGGTGCAGGAGCCGGCATCACCATCTGAATCACCCGACGTGGCGGAGACCGAAGCACCACGGCCGGATCCCATCGCGGAACTGGCACAGGCGGCTTCGGAGCGGTTGCAGGGCGAAGCTTCTTCTGCGCCAAGTACGGCACCCGTGCCGACCACGCCAGGGGGCGAGTGGGAGGTGCAAGTCGGCAGCTTTGGTGAAGCGGGCAATGCCGAACGGCTACAGGCACGCTTGCAAGAACAGGGCTTCCCCGCCTACAGCCGCCTCCGTGATAATGGCATGACGACCGTCTATGTGGGGCCTTTTGACTCTTCCGATGCAGGCGAGCGGGCGATCAGTGCGATCAAGCAACAGATTAATGAACAGGGCTTGTTGGTAAGGGTGAGAGACTGACATGACGTTGACCTGGATCGACTGGGCTTTCCTGGCAGTACTGGCGGTCTCGACTCTAGCCGGCTTTATGCGTGGACTGATTCGTGAAGGTTTGGGCCTGGCTGCATGGATTGTTGCGCTGCTGGCGGCACGCCTGTTTGCCGAACCCGTTGCAGAGCTGCTGTCCGGTTTGATAGATAGTCCCGATGCGCGCCTGGTATTGGCGTTCGTGTTGGTGATCCTCGGCGTGGTGTTGCTGTGCGGCATTGTCATTCGCATGGTGCACGCTGCCGTGGAGTGGGTCGGCATGGGATTTTTCAACCGTGTGGCCGGAGCCTGTTTTGGGGCAGCACGCGGGGCGGCGATACTGGTAGTGGCTACCGTGTTGATTGGCCTGACGCCATTGGCGCAGTTGCAAGCGTGGCAGAATGCAGAGGTGCGGCCCGCTTTCGAAGAGCTGCGAGAATGGGCCGTAGATCAGTTCGAAGCCTGGGAAGGGCGTGTACCAGAAGCCCCCGAGAGCTGGCGCAATCTGCCGCTGCCCGAGCGGTCGTGATCGCTATACACGTGATCCATCAATAGTACTGTTTTCTTTGCCGACCCGGTCGGCGCCCTGCAAGCGAGGTAAGGTGGAATGTGCGGTATCGTCGGCCTTTTGGCCAAGCAGGCGGTGAACCAGGCGATTTATGACGCCTTGACAGTCCTGCAGCACCGCGGTCAGGACGCTGCCGGAATGATGACCTGGAGCGAAGGTCGCTTCTTGCTGCGCAAGAGTAATGGCCTGGTGCGCGACGTATTCCATACCCGCCATATGGCGCGGTTGCAGGGTAATCTGGGTATTGGTCATGTGCGTTATCCCACCATGGGTTGTTCCAGCGAGGCGGAGTCGCAGCCTTTCTATGTCAACTCTCCCTACGGCATTGCGCTGGCGCACAACGGTAACTTGACCAACGCCGAGCAGCTAAAGCAGGAGCTTTTTTCTTCCGATCTGCGTCACATCAATACCAGCTCTGACTCCGAAGTGCTGCTCAATGTCTTTGCCCATGAGCTGGGCAAACAGGGGCTGCATCTCGCCCATAGCGATGTTTTTGATGCAGTGCGTCGGGTACACCGGCGCTGTCGTGGCGGCTATGCCGCGGTAGCTATCATCAACGGCGTAGGGCTGGTGGCATTCCGTGATCCCAACGGGATTCGTCCAGTGGTGTTCGGAACCCGTGATGAAGGACAGGGACAAGAGGTGATGATCGCCTCGGAATCGGTGGCCCTTAATATGGGCGGCTTTGAGCTACAGCGCGATCTGGCGCCCGGCGAGGCCATTTTTGTGGATATGAATGGCACGGTGCATACCCAGCAGTGTGCCGATGAGCCCAAGCTTTCACCCTGTATCTT
Source organism: Candidatus Halomonas stercoripullorum (assembly GCA_019114645.1). Classification (GTDB taxonomy): domain Bacteria; phylum Pseudomonadota; class Gammaproteobacteria; order Pseudomonadales; family Halomonadaceae; genus Halomonas; species Halomonas stercoripullorum. The sequence continues at coordinate 308 of DXFC01000217.1, read as the reverse complement.
TGAGCATGTCTACCTGGCGCGCCCCGACTCGATTCTCGATGGTGCCTATGTCTACGGCACGCGCATGCAGATGGGCCGCAAGCTGGGGGATCGTATTCGCAGCGATTGGCCGGATCATGATATCGATGTGGTCATTCCGATTCCGGACACGTCACGTACGTCAGCGCTGGAGCTGGCTCAATACCTGGGCGTGACTTACCGTGAAGGCTTCATGAAGAATCGCTATATCGGGCGCACCTTCATCATGCCGGGCCAGACCCAGCGCCGCAAGTCGGTACGTCAGAAGCTCAATGCCATTGGTGTCGAAT
>DXFC01000216.1 GCA_019114645.1 Candidatus Halomonas stercoripullorum | reverse complement strand
TGAAGGCGATGACGATGCTTGGGGTTACAACCTGGGCGTCATTTATCAGCCTGTCCCGGAAACTACCCTTGGCCTGACCTATCGCTCCAAAGTTGATTACACCCTGACTGGAGATTTTCGCGTTTATACGCAACAGGGCACAGAAGTAGCGTCAATGAGAAGTGATGCTGAGTTAGATTTGACCACACCTGAGACTGTTAACTTCTCTGTGACTCAACAGATGACGGACCGTCTCAAGTTGATGGCGGGAGCATCCTGGGTACGCTGGAGCCGTTTCGATCAGATCCTCGTTACCGATCCGTCTGGTAATGAAATCACCAATGAGCAGCAGAACTACTCCAACGCTTGGGCCTATGCCTTGGGTGGCGAATATCAGCTGAATCCTCAGCTAGCGCTCCGCGCCGGTATAACGCTGGACTTCACACCGACCAATAATCAGTACCGCAGTGCACGGATCCCTTCAGATGACCGCCGCATTTTCTCTATTGGTGCCGGCTGGACGCCGACAGAAAACCTGACGCTGGACTTCGCTTACTCCTATCTCACAGAGCGCAGCACACATGTAGACCAGAGTCGTACTGATGGAGATGGGGCGTTAACATCCACCTATACCGCCGACTACAAAAACGAAGCCCACGGCTTTGGTGCGCAGTTGACCTATCGTTTCTAATGCTCGCGCATGAAGCGACCCTGAACCCGGCTTCGGCCGGGTTTCTTGCATCCGGACACTCTGTTTGAGCCCCGTACGGATGCGCCTGCTGCGCAAGTTGGCTACAATATCGCTCTTTTCCCCAAGCGATTCAGGCGAGTGAGCCCATGCTGGAAACCAACCCCATTCACAACCTCATCGAGGACCTGTCCGAGCGGACAGAGGTCCTGAGGGGGTATCTTTGACTATGCCGAACGCAAGGATCGGCTAGAAGAAGTCTCCCGCGAGCTGGAAGACCCCAACGTCTGGAACGACCCCGACTACGCCCAGAAGCTGGGCAAGGAGCGCGCTGCGCTGGAGCTGGTGGTCGAAACCATCGACACCCTCGACCAGGGCCTGGCCGACAGCCGCGATCTGCTTGAGCTGGCCGAGCTGGAAGAGGACGAGGACACCGTTGCCGAAGTGGAAAAGGAGCTGGCTGAGCTGCAGGCAGCGCTGGAAAAGCTCGAGTTCCGCCGCATGTTCTCCGGCGAGATGGATGCCAACAGCGCCTATCTTGATATCCAGGCCGGCTCCGGTGGTACTGAAGCCCAGGACTGGGCCAATATTCTGCTGCGCATGTACCTGCGCTGGGCCGAGCACCACGGCTTCAAGGCCGAGCTGGTAGAAGTGTCGGCGGGCGAAGTGGCGGGCATCAAGTCGGCCACCGTGCATGTTCAGGGCGACTACGCCTTTGGCTGGCTGCGTACCGAAACCGGCGTGCACCGGCTGGTGCGCAAGAGCCCGTTTGACTCCGGCGGCCGCCGCCATACATCGTTCGCTTCGGTGTTTCTCTCCCCCGAAATCGACGACAGCTTTGAGGTCGAGATCAACCCGGCAGACTTGCGCGTCGATACCTACCGCTCCAGTGGCGCCGGTGGTCAGCACGTCAACACCACCGACTCGGCGGTACGTATCACCCACGAGCCCACCGGCATCGTGGTGGCGTGCCAGAGCCAGCGCAGCCAGCACGCCAACCGCGACTTCGCCATGAAACAGCTCAAGGCGAAGCTGTGGGAGCACGAGATGCAAAAGCGCAACGCCGCCAAGCAGGAGGCGGAGGACTCCAAGGCCGATATCGGCTGGGGCAGTCAAATCCGCTCTTACGTGCTTGACGACCAGCGCATCAAGGATTTGCGTACCGGGGTGCAGACGAGCAACTGCGACAAGGTGCTGGATGGCGATTTGGACCAGTTTATTGTCGCCAGCCTCAAGCAGGGCCTTTAACGGTGCTATTGCGCTCGTTGAGGCAGTGTTATGCAGCAGCTCGTCATGCCTAGCCTCAACTTCGCTCATGACGCACCTCGCGTTCATGATTTGTCTCAACCGCTTAGAAAGTAGATCAAACCATGGCCAATGAGAGTCCTTCCCAAGGTAGCCCCCAGTCCGACGAGAACCGTTTGATTGCGGAGCGCCGGGCGAAGCTGGCGGCGCACCGTGAGCGTGCCGCGGCTGCCGGGGTCAGCGCTTTTCCCAATGATTTTCGTCGCGACAGCCTGGCGGGCGAGCTGCTGGACGAGCTGGGCGAGAAGGAGAAGGCCGAGCTGGAGACACTGAACCGTTTGGCGGCGGTGACCGGGCGGGTGATGCGCAAGCGCGGTCCCTTCCTGGTGATTCAGGACCCCAGCGGTACCATTCAGCTCTATGTGGACAAGAAGGGCCTGCCGGAAGCGACACTGGAAGAGATCAAGGGCTGGGATATCGGTGACATCGTTGCCGCACGTGGCCCGGTGCACAAGTCGGGCAAAGGCGATCTTTACGTGATGATGCAAGAGGCGCGGCTACTGACCAAGAGCCTGCGCCCGTTGCCCGACAAGTTTCATGGCCTGACCGACATGGAAGCGCGTTACCGTCAGCGTTATGTCGACCTGATCATGAATGCCGATTCGCGCCAGGTATTCGAGACCCGCGCAGCGGTGATCAGCGCCATGCGGCGTTTTTTTGAGGAGCGCGGCTTCATGGAGGTGGAAACCCCCATGCTGCAGCCGATTCCCGGTGGTGCGACGGCACGGCCTTTTGTGACCCACCATAATGCGCTGGACATGGACATGTACCTGCGCATCGCCCCGGAGCTTTACCTCAAGCGGCTGGTGGTGGGCGGTTTCGAGAAGGTCTTCGAGATCAACCGCAACTTCCGCAACGAAGGCCTCTCGACGCGGCATAATCCTGAATTCACCATGGTCGAGTTCTACCAGGCCCATGCCAACCATCATGACTTGATGGATCTTACCGAGGAGATGCTGCGTAGCATCGCCGTGCAGGTGCTGGGCAGCGCCACGGTGGTCAACACGGTGCGTAACAGCGAGGGCGACGTGGTCGAAACTGTCGAGTACGACTTCGGCCAGCCGTTCAAGCGCATCAGCGTGTTTGACGCAGTTCTCGAACACAACCCGGAAATTGACGCCAAGGCACTGGCCGACGAGGCGGGTGCGCGTGAGATCGCCAAGGGCTTGGGAATCGACGTCAAGAGTGGCTGGGGGCTGGGCAAGATCCAGATCGAGATTTTTGAGGCGACGGTGGAGGAGCGTCTGATCCAGCCGACGTTCATCACCGATTATCCCACCGAGGTGAGCCCGCTGGCGCGGCGCAGCGACAGTGACCCCTTCGTGACCGAGCGTTTCGAGTTCTTCGTCGCCGGGCGCGAGATCGCCAATGGCTTTTCGGAGCTCAACGACGCCGAGGATCAGGCCGAGCGTTTCCGCGCCCAGGCGGCAGAGAAGGAGGCCGGCGACCTGGAGGCAATGTACTACGACGCCGACTACGTGCGTGCCCTGGAGTATGGCATGCCGCCCACCGCCGGCGAAGGTATCGGCATCGACCGGCTGG